>JASLHV010000292.1 GCA_030153205.1 Roseiarcus sp.
ATGTGTGGGGGCTGGCGCGATTTGACGGCACTTGTCTTTACGAGCATCAGGATCCTCGCGAGGGATTTCATCGAGATTGGAATACGCTCATATACAATCTCGGCCGTAGCGAGGTGAAAGGCTTTCTGATCGCGAGCGCGCTCGAGTGGATCGAACACTACCATATAGACGCGATTCGCGTGGACGCGGTTGCGTCGATGCTTTATCGCGACTACAGCCGCGAGGCCGGCGAATGGATTCCGAACCAGTACGGGGGGCGCGAGAATTTGGAAGCTATCGAGTTTTTCAAGCATCTCAATAGTATTATTGCTGAAAGGAATCCTGGCGTTCTCACGATCGCAGAGGAATCGACTGCGTGGCCGGGCGTTACAAAGCCACCTTCGCAAGGGGGACTTGGCTTTTCCTTGAAATGGAACATGGGATGGATGCACGACACGCTCCACTACATGTCCAAAGACCCTGTCTACCGCACCTATGAACACCACGCGATGACGTTCGGTATGATCTATGCTTACTCCGAGCGTTTCGTCCTTCCTTTATCTCATGATGAGGTCGTGCACGGAAAAGGCTCGTTGATAAGCAAGATGCCCGGGGACTATTGGCAAAAATTTGCCAATTTGCGTGCTTATTTCGCGTGGATGTGGACCTTTCCTGGCAAAAAGCTTCTCTTTATGGGCGGAGAAATCGCGCAATGGAATGAGTGGCGAAGTGACGGATCGATAGAGTGGGATCTGCTGGACTTTCCTTTTCATCGCGGCATGCAGTCGCTAATTGCTGATCTCAATAGACTTTATTGCGAGCGTGACGCTCTTCACGGTGGGGACAATGACCCCGGACGGTTTCAATGGTTGACGGCTGACGATCGGGAAAATTCTGTCTTCGCCTTCGTCCGATGGAGCCGAAACAACGAGGCCGTCATTGTCGCAAGTAACTTTACCCCCATTCCCCGTTTTGATTACCGTATTGCGGCGCCGAAATCGGGCATTTGGCGAGAAGTAATGAATACTGACGCCCAAATCTATGGCGGGGGCAACATTGGCAATGGCGGCGCGGTATTCGCCCCCGAGTCGCATAACGATCACCGCGCTCAACTGAGCTTAACGCTTCCTCCGCTCGCGACGATCGTTCTGGCAACTGATCGAAGCGAAGCAAACACAACGAGTTGAAAACCGATTGAAAGTCACGAAGGATTTCCAGGGAATATGCCCGAAGAATCCATGACACATCAATCAGATCCACCCTCGACCGTATCGCTATCGAGGCAAAGCATGACGCCTTCGCCGGCGCGTAAGAGAAGGCAGCCGTTATCTATCCTTTCGTTGATACCTATGTCGTGATCGCCGAGTGTCGAAAGCAGGATATGCCCGCGCCGCGCGGGGGCCTCCAAGGGCTGTGGGATATTCGATAAAGACAAATTAAGAAAAATTTGGATCCGAGCCGTCTCGTCGAACCGTTCATACGCAATGCGGTCGGGAAAGTCTCCAAGAAACTTGAACCCGCCTAGACACAGCGCCGTCCATCGTCGTCGAAGGATGATGAGTTCACGGTAAAGGGTCAGAAACGAATTCTGGTCACTCTCCTGTGCGGAGACATTACAAACCTGATAGTCCGGCGATAATGGCAGCCAGGGATTTCCCGCGGTGAACCCGCCGCCGGCGCCCTTGTCCCACTGCATGGGCGTACGTTCAGGGTCACGACCGAGCCCCAAACCGGGTTCGCGTAGCTCCCAGGGATCTCTCACGCTTTCGTGGGGAACGGCGACATCGGTCATGCCGATTTCTTCGCCGTAATAGAGCGTTGGCGTTCCGCGCAGCGTTAGGAGAAGCATGGCTGCAAGGCGAGCCTGATCTTTCTCGAGGCGACTTGCCAACCTATGTTGGTCATGATTGCCGAGCACCCAATTGGGCCACCCTCCTGGCGGTAGAGCCGCCTCGTAGTCGCGGATCATCGCTGTCAAACTTCGCGCATTCCAACTGGCGAAAATCATTTGAAAGTTAAACGGCAATTGAGCGCCAGAGAGATCTTTGCCGTAGTAGGCCATCAGGCGTTCAAGAGGCAGGTAAATCTCGCCAATTAAGACACGATCCGGGTAATCATCGACGACGCGCCGCATTTCCTCGACGACCTGGTGCACCTCCGGTTGGTCTGCCGAATGGACTTGAAGAAACCGCTCGATCTCTGGACGGCCTTCGACATAGGCGGGATTTGGCGGATTGTCTCTGAGCTCTGCGTCTTTGATCAGGTGCCACATAACATCAACTCGAAACCCATCGACGCCGCGATCGAGCCAAAAACGGAGAGCGTTGTACATGGCGTCGCGAACGTCGCGATTACGCCAATTAAGGTCCGGCTGGCTGTCGAGAAACGCGTGGTAATAATATTGCTTGGTCGTTTCATCGAACGTCCAAGCGCTGCCGCCGAAATTGGACAACCAATTGTTCGGAGGGCCGCCATCGGGCGTCGGGTCGGCCCAAATGTACCAATTCCGCCTGGACGACGAACGAGACTTCCGACTGTCAAGAAACCAGGGATGTTGATCGGACGTGTGATTGGGAACAAAATCGAGTATGACTTTCAAACTCAAATCATGCGCGCGAGCCACTAAATCGTCGAAATGCGCTAGTGTGCCAAAAATTGGATCGACGTCGCAATAGTCAGCGACGTCGTAGCCGAAGTCAGCCATCGGCGAGGGATAGACCGGAGATAGCCATAGCGCATCAACGCCGAGCCACTGCAGATACGGAAGTCGTTCAACAATTCCGCGCAAATCACCGATGCCGTCGCCGTCCGAGTCCTGAAAGGATCGCGGGTAGATCTGATAGATGACGCTGCGTTTCCACCATTCCGCGGCGCTGGAATTCCTAAAATCGCCGCTCACTCTTCAGCCCGTCGCATGAGGTAATCTAAGCCGCCGACCCGGAACCAACGGTAGCCGTAAGGCTCCAGCAATACAGTGTGAAAGGCTCTTTGGTCAGCTTCGCTATGGTCGTCGCTTAGGACATTGACCAGTTGATGGCACAGCCGAGGATCGAGGCCGACCTTAAAACGAACCTCTAAAGGTCGGTCGGAGAAATTATGCATCATTACGACGGAATTGTTTCGCCAATCGTATCGGATCGCTAGAACTGAATTCGGTTCGATCGGCAGTATAGTAAAGTTTCCGAAGCCGATTTCGGGTATCTCCTTTCGCATCCGGATCATGCGCTCCGTCCAGTTGAGGAGCGAATTGGGATCACGCCTTTGCTGAGCAACGTTGACATGTTCGAAGGACCATGGTCCCTCGGCTATCGTCGGCCTGACCAATTTTTTAGCTTCCGAGAACCCCCCGTTCGGCTCCGTCGACCATTGCATGGGCGTTCGAGCGCAATTCCGCTCTGGCAACGACAGGTCGTCTCCCATTGCAATTTCGTCACCGTATCGAATTACCGGCGTGCCAGGTAGTGACAGCAAAAGGCTATAGGCGAGTTCAAGCCGGCGTCGGTCGCCGCCGAGCATAGGGGCGAGGCGTCGCCGAATGCCGCGATCATAAAGCTGCATGGATTTTTCTGGGCCGAACGCGGCGAACACTCTGTTACGTTGCGATACCGTGAGGCGACCGAGATCGAGTTCGTCATGATTGCGCAGGAAAAGAGCCCATTGCCCGCTTTGCGGACGCGGCTCGGTGGCTCGTAAGGCTTTCACGAGGGGGCGCACATCCGAGCTGGCTAGCGCATAGAAGAGATGCTGGTTGACGTGAAAATTGAACATCATCTGCAGGCGATCGCCATCATCCCCAAAATAGGATAGATCTACTTTTGGCTGAACGTTCGCCTCGGCGAGAATGATGCTGTCGCCTTTCCGCCATTGGAGAAATTCCCGGAAGGTCCTCAGCATGTCGTAGTGTTCGCGTGTCGTTGTAACCGCCGCGCCTTTGGCCGCGATCACGAAGGGGACCGCGTCCATTCGAAAACCGGAGACTCCCAACTGGAGCCAAAATCCCATGATTTTTAGTATCTCCGCTTGAACGGCTGGATTAGCGGTATTGAGGTCGGGTTGAAAGTCATAAAAACGATGAAAGTAATACGCCTTGGCCACCTCGTCGTAGGCCCAGGTTGATTTTTGTACGCCTGGAAACGCAATTCCTTTCTCGGCGTTCGGCGGCTTTTTCTTCGACCAGATATACCAATCACGATAGGGCGAGGCGGCGTCAACTCGGGCAGAGCGAAACCAAGCATGTTGGTCCGACGTGTGATTGACGACGAGGTCGATCAACACCCTTATTCCGCGCATTGACGCCGCATGGGTGAATTCGACAAAGTCCCCAAGCGTGCCATATCGTTGGTCGACGTTATAGTAATCCGCCACGTCGTATCCATCGTCGCGGCCGGGCGATGTTTGAAACGGCATGAGCCATACCGCTGTGACGCCTAGGCCGGCTAGGTAGTCGAGTCTTCTCATCAAACCTTTGAAGTCGCCGACACCGTCGCCATTAGCATCCATGAAGCTTTCGACGGAGAGACAGTAGATGACCGCATTTTTGTACCAAAGGTCGTTGATCATATTGCCCCCTATGCAATTGCTTGGGCCGCGGCCTCAAGGTGAAGCCTCTGGAAAGGCGCTGCAATTTTAGCTCCAATATTTTGCGCCCGTCGGATGCGTCAGCCGGTAACGCCCCTTCTGAAACGCCTGAAATGTTGCTTAGACGAGAATTCTCGTTGGCGAATCCTGGGAACGAGCGAGCGTTGGTGCGCTCATGTGCGATTACGATCTCTTTCGACTGGATGCACGACGAATATGCCCGGGGCTAGCCCAGATCGGTCAAGTTTCGTCGATTAACGTTTCACGAAGCCGTTTGGTCCCGTAGCTTTGCCTTGGGGGCGAGGTTGGAACCAGTTTCGTGATCCTAAGTTAATCTACGCGGATCACACCCAAGAGTGGCAATTCGTTGTTAGGATCATCCGATAAAGCGGAGGCGATCGTCGATCCGCGGGGCGCAGCCGAGATAGCCGGCCTCCGATATGTATCCGATGACCGTCCAGGTATCCGCCGCAAGCAAGCTCGCAGGAGCTTTATTTATGCCCAGGCAAGCGGGTCGAAGCTTACCGAGCCTTACGCCCTAAAACGGATCAAGGCTTTGGCGATCCCTCCGGCTTGGACAGATGTGTGGATTTGCCCGTCAGCGGACGGCCATATCCAGGCGACAGGCCGTGACGCTAAAGGACGAAAGCAATATCGCTACCACGCGCGATTTCGCGAGGTGCGCGAGAGCACCAAATACGAGCACGTGGTTGCATTTGCCCACGCATTGCCCGCCATCCGAGAAAGAGTGCGGGCGGATATGGGTCTTCGTGGCCTGCCCCGAGCGAAGGTTCTCGCCACCGTCGTACATCTTCTCGAGACAACGTTGATAAGGGTCGGAAATGACGATTATGCAAAGCAGAACAATAGTTACGGTTTGACCACCCTGAAGAACCGGCATGTTGCGGTCCAGGGAGACGAGGTTCGCTTTCGGTTCACCGGGAAAAGTGGAAAGCAGTGGCTGCTGCGAGTGCGGGACAGGCGCGTCTCTAAGGTAATCAGGGCTTGCCAGGAACTGCCGGGGCAGGAACTCATCCAATATCTCGATGAAAGGGGCGACTGTCAGAAAGTTACATCCAATGATGTGAATAACTATCTCAAGGAAATCACCGGCGCAGACATCACGGCGAAGGATTTCCGGACGTGGGCGGGGACGGTTCTGGCGGCAATGGCCCTTTCCGAGCTTCAGACCTTCGACAGCGCCGCTCAGGCGAAACGCAATCTTCGCAACGCTATCGAAAAAGTTTCTGCGCGGCTGGGCAATACCCCGACCATCTGCCGCAAATGTTATATTCATCCAGAAGTTCTGAATTCCTATATGGATGGCGACCTTGTTCTTCAAATAAAGGCGAGGGCGGAGAGCGAGCTTCGTAACGACGTAGGCGCGTTAAAACCCGAAGAAGCCGCCGTACTCGCGATGCTGCGCGGACGACTAGCCAAAGAAGCCGGCCAAACCGGAATGGCGTCCACGCGAAAACGTCCAGCTAAAAGACCTGTCCATCCCGGTAAATCACGGGGCATTAGGGCAGCAGCGGCTCCATAACGTGTCCGCTCGATCTGCGCCGGGACAAGGCAGATTTACGATGCGGCCATGGTAAGCCGCCCGTGCTAGCCTGGGAGCGGCTTGAAGATTTACTTCTCGTTCCGCACGGGACTCGCCCCTGATCGAGAAACTCGACGCCCGGCCGTGGAAATATGGTTGCTCGAAGCCGAGCACTGCCAACAATGGCGACGTGGAACGACAGTTCGACAGGGGACGACATTTGTTCAAGATCCCTCAATCCGCGCTTTAACGCAAAATCGTCCCGACAGGTTGGGCGAGCTTGTTTGCGCAGCTTTTAGTCGGGGCATAGATTTGTCGGAGCCTCATCTGGGAAAAACACGATTTTCGCGCTCTGGCC
>JASLHV010000293.1 GCA_030153205.1 Roseiarcus sp.
CTGGATTATCGCCTTCGCGGCAATGACAATTCTCCACTTCCACACCGCGCTTCAGCATGGCAAATTTTCCTCATGTCGCCCGACGTTAATGAATTCCGGAGCTTCTACGCCTCGCCGCTCGGCGAGGTGTCGCGGCGGCTGCTTGGGCGGATCATCAGGGCGCGGTGGGAGAATTGCGTCGGCCAATCGATCATGGGCCTTGGCTACGCAGCGCCCTATCTGGACCGCTTCCGTGAGGAGGCGTTGCGAACCCTGGCCTTCATGCCGGCCGAGCAGGGCGTGGTGAACTGGCCGTCGTCCGGCCGCAGCTCCTCCGCCCTTGTCGAGCCCGACGCCTTGCCGTTGCCGGATGGAACGATCGACCGGGCGCTCGTCGTCCATGCGTTGGAATCCGCCGAACATCCGAACGCCTTGCTTGAAGAAATCTGGCGCGTGCTGACGCCGGGCGGTCGCGCCATCGTCGTCGCCCCATCGCGCAGCGGCTTCTGGGCCCGCGCGGACGGCACGCCTTTCGGCTTTGGCCAACCCTATTCAAAGGGGCAATTGCGCGAATTAATGCGCGAGACTTTGTTCTCGCCGATCCATTGGACCGAGGCGCTCTATGCGCCGCCGTTCCGTCGCAGTTTTTTTATTCGCTCAGCGCCCGCGATCGAACGCGCCGGCGCCGCAATCGGCTTGCCCTTCGCCGGCGTCTACATTGTCGAGGCGACCAAACAGCTCTATCGGCCGGTCGCCCTAAGGCGCAGCTTGCGCCGCGCCTTGCCGGCGCTCAGCCCGGCTTTGGCGCCGGGCGCGCATGGAGCCCATTTAAAGTCGGGTTAGTGGGGCTGGTTCATTTCTTCTTCCTGCCGACGCCGCTCCATCACCTTATGGGCGTGATGGCCGGCGGCGCAGCCGGCAATGGCGCCGAGCACTGCGTGATGGTGGGCGTAATGACCGGCGACCGCGCCAGCGGCTGCGCCGCTGACGCAGCCAATGGCCTGAGCGCTGCTGACGGAAGCAAGCAATCCAGCGGCGCAAACCGCGGCGAACAAGAGACGCATGATTTATAATCCTTCGTTTTGTAAAACCGATGCGACGGGACTTGCGCGGCGCAATGTGGCGATTTCTCGGCGAACCATCATTTCGACCTCGTCCTATAGCTCTCGCAAGACCGTCGCCGGCTTTTGCCCGAGAATGCGCCACGACCCAATAAGGCCCAGCACGATCGTGAAGATGAGCGCTGCGAGCGCAGATTCAAGCGCCGCCCCCCAGGCGATGGTAAAATCAAGCTCCATCACCCGTGTGACAATGAAATAGGCCGCGCCGGCCCCCGCCGCCATGCCGAAGACGGCGGTTGCGGCGCCCAGCATTGCATATTCGATGACAAAGGCCGCTGTGAGCCGGCTGCGCGTTGCGCCGAGCGTTTTCAAGACGACGGAATCATAGATACGGGCGCGTCTATTGGCGGCGAGCGCGCCGGCAAGAACGAGCACTGAGGTCGACAGCGCGACGCCCGAAGCCGAACGGATCGCCAGATTGAGCTTGTCCAGCAATTGCGCGAGCGAGCGAAGGGCGTCGCGTACGCGAAGCGTCGCAATATTCGGGAAGTCGCGCGCGGCGTCGCGGAGAATAGCCAGCTCGCGCGGCGTACCCACATCGCTCGGAAAGGCCGCGGTGATGAGGAACGTGTGCGGCGCGCCTTTGAACGTGTTGGACGAATAAACAAGCACGAAATTGATCGCGAAACTCCGCCAATTCACTTTACGCAAATTGGCGATCGTCGCCGTTATGTTGCGGCCGAGAACATTGACGGTGATCGCATCGCCGATCTTGAGGCCAAGCCCGTCGGCGATTTCCTGTTCGAGCGATACAAGCGGCGGCCCGGCATAGTCGCGCGACCACCATTGGCCGGCCGTCAGGACCGATCCATCCGGAACGGCGTCGCTATAGGTGACGCCGCGATCGCCTTCGAGCACCCAGGCGACATTCTCCTTGGCTTTAAAACCTTCTGCCGGATGATCGCCGATCTTGACGATCCGCCCACGCATCATCGGCGCTTCGACGACTTTCGCATCGACCGCCTCTTTGCCGAGAAAGGCGCGAAAATTGTCGAGATCGCTGTTGCGTACGTCCAGAAAGTAGAAACTCGGCGTCTCCTTGGGCGTCGTATGGCCGAGCTCGCCGCGTAGCGCGTTGTCGATTAGGGTCAAAGTCACGAGAACGGCGAGCCCGAGCCCAAGCGAAAGTACGACCGACGGCGTCAAGGCGCCCGGCCGGTGAATATTCGCCAAAGCCCAACGCCATTCCAGTCGACGCGGCGCCGGCGCGCGGCGGGCGATGGCCATCACGCCAAGCGCGACAAGGCGCAGCGCCAAAAAGCCCCCGATCGTCGCGGCGACCACAATGATCGCGATACGCTTTTCTGCGCTCATCGCGATAGCAAGACCGGCGAAAGCGGTGGCGCCGATCAGAGTCATCGCCAGATAACGCCGGCGCGGCCATGGACGCGCCGTTTCGACGAGATCGCGAAACAGCGCCGAAACCGGCAGATCATGCGCGCGACCCAGCGGCGCGGTCGAGAAGACGAAAGCGGTCAAGAGGCCGTAGACCAAGCCGAGCGCGATTTCGTCGGGATAAAGCGACGGCGCCAATGGAAAGGGTATCACCGCGCCGAAGATTGCATTGATGAAGAACGGAAGCGCGGCGCCTAAGGCGAGCCCAGCCCCGATCCCGATCAGCGCAACGCCGAGAAACTCGATCAGCGCGATCGCGACGACTTGCCCGCCCGTGGCGCCGATCGATTTCAAAGTCGCCAAAGTCGCCCGCTTGCGCTCGACGAATCCTTGCGCG
>JASLHV010000303.1 GCA_030153205.1 Roseiarcus sp.
GCGCCCAGGCCGCATCAAAAGGTGGGTGCTCGCCATGCTCGCTTTGCGGAGGGCAAAGCTGCGCGTGGCTGCGCTCCCGCCGCCAAGAGGCGGCGCTTTTGACCCGGCCTGCGCGCCGCGGCGTTCCGGACGTGTCGGGACGAAGGGCGTCCCGATCAATCGACCCGACGCCTCCGGCGCGGGTCGAACAAAGGGCGGGTACTCAGAAGGAGGAACAGATAATAGGGCGGTCGTGTCGGAAATCTGCTGGCGACGGTCCTGGGGCTCCCTGCCTCGCGATGACGGTTGGACGCTACCGGCAAACCCAGGCGGCGACCGCCGATGGCTCCGCGTGACGGGGTAGTCAGAATTTTCTGTCGATAGCGAATTAATTTGTCCGGTTTTGGTAGCCCATCAAATGTCCGCTTCTTCTGGGTTTGTTTTCCTGTGGGACTGTGGGCAACGCGTTTGCGTTGTCCACATTTCCACGGGCGCGCCGCCGAGCGGATTTAGGCGGCATCTTTCAGGCGTCCTTCTCTGTCGTAGCGTCCGATGCAGCGCGGCCCATGGAAAAGGGCATGCGAACCGTCGGGGTAGATGTGAACTTTCACTCGGGCTTTGACAAAGTGCGGCCGCATGGGACTTTCCGGAATTTGCAGCTTGAGCTTGCGATAGGAAACGCAGTTGTCGTTGCCGACCTGGCGCTCCTCCTGAACACATAAAATCTCGTCGAGATCGATGCCCGGAATCGGGGTGAAGCCCGAACCTTCCCCGGCCGGACGCACGGCGAAACGCGCGTTGTGCATCGGCAGATAGACCTCGCGGATGAACGCGTTCGCCGCCTCCATCGTCGTCACCTCCGCCAACGCCAGTTCCTTGACCAGCCGATCCTGCAAGGTCTGGAACGCCCGCTCCGACCGCCCGCGCGCCTGCGGCGAATGAGCCCCGATGTGCTCCACCCCGAGCCGCGCCAGCGCCCGGCCGACCTGGGTGGGTTGCCCACGGTCGATCCCGCCGGCCTTGGCGGTATAAAAATAATGCGCGCCGCGATCCGTATAGAGGCTCATCGGCAGGCCACGTCGGGAGAAAACCTCCTTCAGCGCCTGGAACGTCGAGGCCGTGCCTTCCTCCTCGACCAAAAACGCCGAATAAATTTCCCCCGTCGCATCATCGAGCGTGACGATCAGGTCCAACGCGGGCGCGCCAGCCAGCCAGGCGTGCCGCGAGCCATCCTGGTGCAGCATCATCCCCGGCAGAGGACGCCGCTCGCGCTTGCGCCGATGCGCGCCTTTGCGCGGCGCCTTGCCGACCACGCCCATCCACTGGAGGTGAAGCTTGGTCCAGGTGTAGCCCCAGCCAAAGCCATGATCCCTCACGAGATGTTCGTGGAAGTGTTTGACCGTGAAGCCCTGATAGCGCTCGCGATAGAGGCGAGCCACTTCCTCCGCTCGGTCGATCGGCACCCGTTTGCCCGACGCCTTGCCAAGACGACGGTCGACCAGTCCCGCCTCGCCTTCCTCCTCGTAACGGCGCGTCCACCGCCGAAACGTTCGCTCCGTCACCCCCAACAGCTCCGCCGCCTCCCCCTGGTTCAACTCCGCCGATTCCCATCGGTGGAGAAGGTTCAAAAACATCGCCATGCGCACCCCCTCAAGGGCTTCCCTCCGGCGCATCCGACCCCTCCAAAAGGGACAGAATTACCGGACAGATCGTGCGCTACATAAACCGGACATATCGTGTGCTACCGACATCTTGTGTCTTTTGTGTTCTGAAAATCGGAAATATGTGCTAGGATGCTCCTCTCGGTTTGGGCTTGATCGCGAGAAATAAAGAGAGGCGACGCCGCCAATTTTTTTCAACGCTAAGCCATTGATATTGCCCGATTCGGCCAAGAAAAGTTTTGGAAAAAGCTTGGTGAAGGCGAAACCGCGCATTGAAAGAATTGAGTTTTTCGGAGCGCGTTTGCGCGGATTTGTGCGGACCAAGGATTTTACAAGGATTTCGGACGCAGGCCGCGGTCGGAAGCGGCGACGCCGAGGCCTCCGCTCCCCATGGCGCGCGGCGGAATGGGGAGAGGTACGGTGAGAGCTGGTCGCCTGTCTAATCACTCAGCGTTCGACACCTCGGACTTCTCTTCGTACCTATCCCGCTTTGCCCTCAACAAATCTTCATACGCGCCTCGCGCGACAGTCTCGGGAGAAGTTTCCGCATATCGTTCGCGCGGATCGCGACGCAGCCGGCCGTAGGCGTCAGGCCTGGGCGGGCGTGGTGAAAGAAGATTGCGCTGCCTGCGTTTCGCTTGCGTTGCGAGCAATTGTAGTCGAGTACGATCGTCAAATCGTAGAGGTGATCCTCCCGCCACATGTGATCGACGCCTGGCGTCGTCGCGACGCGGACGGGGCGATTGTAGTTGACGGCGATCGGATCCTCGCACCAGCCTTGATCCCTGGGCATGGCGCGCATCGCCACGCCGCCACTTTGCGGGCGCTTGCGATCAGGGCGATAATAGGCCCAGAGCAGCGCGAAATCGCCTGCGGGCGTGGCGCCATCGCCCTCACGTTTGCGGCGTACGATTCCGGCGGGTCCGAGCGCGCAGTCGATACGAAACGGCCCTACGGTCAGCCAGCCGCGCGTCCGGTTTCCGGCGCGGGCGCGAACGACGAGATGACGGAGGCGTCGTTTCTCCGGGGCGTGATCCATAAAAGCCGTCAATGCGCCTCGTCCCAATTGGCGGCGGCGCGCGCCTCGACTTGCAAAGGTACAGAAAGCTGCACCGCCGGCAGCGGCGCCTCCTCCATAACTTTGGCGACAAGTCTGGTCGTCTTCTCGATTTCGTCGAGCGGCGCTTCGAAGACGAGTTCGTCATGAACCTGCAGCAGCATCATCGCGTTGAGCTTGGCCTTGGCGAGCGCGTCGTCCATGCGGATCATCGCACGGCGGATGATGTCGGCGGCCGAGCCTTGCAGCGGCGCGTTGATCGCGGCGCGCTCGTTGAACGCGCGCTCGGAGGGGTTCGAGGCGGTGATCCTGGGGAAATGACACTTGCGCCCGAAGATCGTCGTAACGTAGCCATCGGCGCGCGCCCGCCTCTTGGTCGTCTCCATATAGTCGCGGATGCCGGGGAAACGCTCGAAATACTTTCGGATATAGGCCCCCGCTTCTTCGCGCGCAATGCCGAGCTGGTTGGCGAGGCCGAAGGCGGAGATACCATAGATGATGCCGAAATTAATCGCCTTGGCGCGCCGGCGTATTTCGCTCGGCATATCCTTCACGGGCACGCCGAACATTTCGGAGGCCGTCATTGCGTGAATATCGATTCCGTCGGAGAAGGCTTTTTTCAACTGCTTGATGTCGGCGACATGGGCGAGCAGCCTGAGTTCGATCTGGCTGTAATCCGCCGAGATCAGCGCATGGCCCTTGCCGGCGACGAAGGCGCGGCGAATCTTGCGGCCTTCTTCGTTGCGTACCGGGATGTTCTGCAAATTCGGTTCCGATGAGGAAAGCCGGCCCGTCGTCGTCGCGGCGAGCGCATAGCTGGTATGGACGCGATGGGTATGCGGATTGACGTAGCTCGGCAAGGCGTCGGTATAGGTCGATTTCAATTTGGCGATCTGGCGCCATTCCAGAATACGGGCCGGCAATTCGTAGCCTTCCTCGGCGAGGTCGTCGAGCACGCTGGCTGAGGTCGACCACGCGCCCGTCGCTGTCTTCTTGGCGCCGGGCAGCCCCATCCTGCCGAACAAAATATCGCCGAGCTGCTTGGGCGAGCCGAGATTGAAAGGCCCGCCGGCAAGCTTGTGAATCTCGGCTTCGAGTCGCGCCATGCCTTGGGCGAACTCGCCGGAAAGCCGCGACAGCGTCGCCGGGTCGATCGACACGCCGCGACGCTCCATGCGCGCGAGTGGGGCGATCAGCGGGCGCTCCAAAGTCTCATAGACTTTGTTCACATGCTCGGCGGGCAGGCGCGCCTTCAAAGCGCGCCAGAGGCGGAGCGTCACGTCGACGTCCTCGGCCGCATATTCAGCGGCCTTGTCGATGGGCACGCGGGCGAAGCCGACAAAAGTCCTTCCGACGCCGGCGACGTCCGAGAACTTGATCGTCTCATGGCCGAGAAAGCGCTGCGACAGCCAATCCATGCCATGGCCGTCCGTCGTCGCCGCCGCATCCAATGCATAGGAGATCAGCATCGTGTCGTCGGTCGATTTCATCTCGATCCCACGCTGCGCGAAGATCACCCAGTCAAATTTCACATTGTGCCCGATTTTCAGTACGTCGCGCGCCTCGAGCAGGGGCTTGAGCAAAGCAAGCGCTTCGCTTTCCTTGATCTGATCCGGCAGCAACTCGCCGCCCCCGAAGAGATCGCCGGCCGTACCGGTTCGGTGGCCGAGGGGAACGTAGCAGGCCTTGCCCGGCGCGACGCAAAGCGAGAAACCGACCAGGTCGGCCTGCATCGGATCGAGCGAACTCGTCTCCGTGTCGAGGGCGACCTCGCCCGCTTCGAAGGCTTCGGCGATCCAGCCACGGAGGGCGTCGAGCGTTCGTACCGTCACATAGCCTGACCGGTCGATCTTGGCCTCACGCGCTTCGGCAAGCCGCTTGGCGGCAAGAGCGTGCGGCGACAAAACCGGATCGGTAGGCGACGCGGCGGCGGGCGTTGCCGTCGCAGGCGGCGGCAGTTCGCTCTTCGGTGGCGGCGCGGCCAAAGCCGGCGGCGCTTCCTTGACGTCGCCATTGCGGCCACGCCAGCCCGCGGCCCCGACGAAGGCGGGATCCGGCTCGATCTCGCCGGCTTCGACGCCATAGATCTCGGCGGCGCGGCGGGTCAGCGTCGTAAATTCCATCGCCTTGAAGAAGGCGACCAGCGTTTTGCCGTCGGGCGGCACCAGCGCGAGATCGTCGAGTTCCTCCACGACCTTGACGTCATCGACCAGGGTGACGAGCTGCTTGGAGATGCGGATCAGCTTGACCGTCTCGGGATTGGTCAGCGTCTCGCGCCGCTTCGGCTGCTTGATCTCGCCCGCCCGCGCCAGCAAGGCTTCGAGATCGCCATATTCATTGATGAGCTGCGCCGCCGTCTTGACGCCAATGCCAGGCGCGCCAGGGACATTGTCGGTCGAATCGCCGGCCAGCGCCTGAATGTCGATGACCTTGTCGGCCCCGGCGCCGAAATAATCGACGACTTCATTCGGCCCGATCCGCCGCTCTTCACGATCGCCGGAGGCCGGATCGTACATCGTCACGCCCGGCCCGACGAGTTGCATGAGATCTTTGTCCGCCGAGACGATCAGTGTCTCGGCGCCGCGCTCCTTGGCGTGGCGCGCGTAAGTCGCGATCAGATCGTCGGCCTCATAGCGATCCTGCTCGACGGGCCGCAGGCCAAAGGCGCGGACGACCGCGCGCATCAGCGGAAATTGCGGAATAAGGTCTTCCGGCGGATCGGGTCGATGGGCCTTGTAGGCGGGGTAGATCTCGCGGCGGAAGGAGTCTTCCGATTTGTCGAAAATAATCGCGAGATGGGTCGGCTTGATCCCGGCCGCGCCGTCGCGAATGAATTGCAGCAGCTTCGTCGCGAACAGCCGCACCGCGCCCACCGGCAGCCGGTCAGCGCGATAATTGTATTTCTGATCCTGGCGGATCGATTGGAAATAGGCTCGAAAGACGAAAGACGAGCCGTCGACGAGAAAAACGCGGTCGCCGCGACCGACAGGACGGTGGATTTGGGTCATGGCGGCAAGATAATGCGCGCGCCGGTCGAGCGCTATAGAGGGGCGACGGCTCGCCTTCGCTCATCACAAAGTCAGCACGATCTTCCCGATATGCGCCGAGCTTTCCATCCGCGCATGCGCCTTCGCCACATCGGCCAGCGGATAAGTCGAATCGATCAGCGGCTTGCACCGCCCGGCCGCAAGCAATGGCCAGACCTTTTCGCGCAAGGCTTCGGCGATCACGGCCTTTTCAGCGGGGCTGCGCGGGCGAAGCGTCGAGCCTGTGTGAATGAGCCGTTTGACCATTAACAGGCGAAGGTCGACGGTAGGTTTTGCGCCGTTCAAATGGGCGATTTGAACGATTCGGCCGCGGAAGGCGGCGGCGGCGTAGTTGCGCCCGACATAATCGCCGCCGACCATGTCGAGAATGACGTCGGCGCCTTTCTTGTCGGTGGCCTTCAATGTCTCTTCGACGAAATCGGCGGTTCGATAATCGATGGCGATATCGGCGCCGAGGCGCAGACAGGCGGCGGCTTTTTCGGCGGAGCCCACAGTGGCGATGACTTTGGCGCCGAACGCTTTGCCGAGCGCAATGGCCGTCGTACCAATGCCGGATGTGCCGCCATGCACAAGCAAAGTCTCGCCCGCCTTCAGTGCTCCGGCGTCGAAAACATTGGTCCAGACGGTGAAGAAAGTTTCCGGTACGGCGGCCGCCTCGACGATCGAAAGGCCGGCAGGAATCGGCAGCGCGTTGCTTTCGTGCGCCAGGCAATATTGGGCATAGCCGCCGCCGGGCGCGAGGGCGAGAACCTTGTCGCCGATTTTGTGCCGCGTCACGCCTTCGCCGAGCGCGGCGACGGCGCCGGCGATTTCGAGCCCTAGAATATCCGGCGCGCCGGGCGGCGGCGGATAATGGCCAAGGCGCTGCATCACATCGGGTCGATTGACGCCGGCGGCCTCGACGGCGATGAGGATTTCCCCGGCGCCCGGATGGGGGCGGGGACGCTCGCCAATGTGCAGAACCTCCGGGCCGCCGGGGCCGGAGGCGATCACGGCCTTCATTGTCTCGGCAAGATTGGGCATGGCTTTCTCGCTCAGGGCGGTCATGACGGGCGCGGCGACTTTCACGCCATCCTCGCAAGGCGCGGCGCGAAATTCCGTAAGCGATTCCGCCCGCCGCCAGAATTTCGTCAGCGCATCGTACTGCGAAGCCGGCGCGATGTCGGAAAGGTTGAGTTGCACGAAGGCGAAGGCGGTGGCGACCGTAATGTCGGCCAGCATCAGATTTTCATCGACCAGCCAGTTCGAGGCGGCTGCCGCTTCGCGCTCGAGCGCGTCGAGACCTGCGAATAATTGTCCGCGAATGCGTTCGAGCCAGGGCTGGTGTTGCTTCTCGGGCGGGCGCAATTGGCGCTCGTAATGGATCTGTACCGCCTTTTCATTGACCGCCAAAGCAAGGCCGTTCAGGCGCAACGCTTTCAGTTGCGCCGCGGGCGCGCTGGGGGAAAGCCGCGGCGCGCGTGGGGCGAGGCTTACGGCATAGTCGATGATCAGCGTTGAATCGATGAGCACGGTTCCATCCTCCGCGACGAGGCTCGGCGCTTTCAGCATCGGACTGATTTTGCGAAACGCGTCGATATGCCGGAACAGCGACAGCGGCCTGTGTTCAAACGGCAGGCCGAGACGCAAAAACGCAATGGCGACACGGCGCACATAGGGCGAGTCGAGCATTCCGATGAGCTGCAATGCGCTTGTCTCCATTGATGAGGCCGCGGCAATTTGCGTATCTTCGCGATCGCGCGCAAGTCGGCGCGCCAAGCCGAAGCGGAGGCGCCCAATGCCGGCATTCGACGACGAAGCGCTCAGGCCGCGCAAGGCGCCCGCCACCCATGAAATCGGCCAATCGATCGACGCGCTCTCCGTCCACGAGCTCGAAGAGCGTATCGCGCTGTTGAAAGAAGAAATCGTCCGGCTCGAGGCCGCCATCAAGGCCCGCCAGGCGACGAAAGACGCCGCGAGCGCTTTTTTCAAAAGCTAAGTCGAAGGCCTATCCGCCTTTCCAAAACGTTGCGCTTTGAGGCGCCTATTTGAACCGGCCTGTCTTGGAACGGGCCGGTCGCGCGGATTTTCCGTAAACCTTTTATTGTCCGTTAGGACTAAATTAACAATTACGCTTTATGAATATTATCGTTCCTGTTCTTCAGGATCTTCGAGTGGCTCCTGTCCACTCTGTTCGACGCCTCCCGTTTTCAACTTTCAAGCCGCCTTCGGGCGGCTTTTTTTTGATTCTTCCCATTAAGTATAGAGTTCATTAACCTTATCAAAAGGTAAACAAGCGGCGAGCGCCGCACGGCGCTAACTTTGCCTCGGATCCGAGATGATGGGGCCTTGGATGCGCTCCATCGACGAGAACAGGACAAGAGAGTTCACGCCATGGCCCGATTCTTCGATCCGCCGACCCTCGCCGTCGTCAAGCCGGGCACGATCTCCTTCATTCACAAGCTCGCCGCCTCCAACGCCTTCAAGGCGATGTTCAAGGAAGGCATGGGCCTGGTCGAAGAGGCCGCGGCCTATCTCGACGGCGCCGGCCGCGAGGAATCGCGCCAATTGCGCCGGCCGGCCGCGCTGGCCTATGCGACCGAGAGCATGCGGCTGACCACCCGTCTCATGCAGATCGCCTCATGGCTGTTGCTGCAGCGCGCGGTCAACGAAGGCGAGATGACTTTGGCCCAGGCTGCGACCGACAAGCACCGCGTGCGCCTATCGCGGCAGGATATTGCCTGCGCGCCCGAGATTTTTGAGGAATTGCCGCCGCGCTTGCGCGATCTCAGCTTGCGCTCATTGCGCCTGCAGACGCGGGTGATCCATCTCGATCACTGTCTCTTCGTCGGCGACGGCGACGCCAATGTCGCCGCCAGTCCGATCGCGAACCAGGTCGCGCTGCTGCGCGAAGCGTTTCAGCGAGCAGGATGAGGCGGCGCTCTTGCGCGCCTCATTTTTTAGCCCCATTGGTCGCCTAGCAACTTGAACGACAGGCGACGCCAATTGGGGCGCGATGACCGAAGCCGATAAGAGCCGTTTTTATCTTCTAACGCCGCCGCTGGCCGAAGCGGATCTGATGGACTTCGCCGCCTTGCTCGGCGACGTTCTTTCGGCGGGCGACGTCGCTTGTGTGCTGACGCGGATCGCGCCCGGCGGCGAAGGCGACGCCAAAAAGATCATCACGCGCCTCGCCGAAGTCGCGGCGCGCGCCGAAGCCGCGCTGCTGACCGACAATGACCCGCGCCTCGCCGCCAGAGCCGGCGCCGACGGCGCGCATATACATGGGGCGGGCGAGGGGCTCAGGGAGGCGCTCAAGAGCCTCAAGCCGGAGCGCATCGTCGGCGCCGGCCTTTTGCGCAACCGCGATGACGCCATGAGCGCCGGCGAGGCCGGCGTCGACTATGTGATGTTCGGCGAGCCGCGCGCCGACGGCTTCACGCCGCCAAGCGATCAAACCCTCGAACGCGTCACCTGGTGGGCCGAGATTTTCGAGCCGCCCTGCGTCGGTTTCGCTGCGCAGCTCGGCGATATCGCGCCCTTGGCCGCAGCCGGCGCCGATTTCATCGCGCTCGGCGACGCCGTTTGGCGCGCCGATCGGCCGGCGGAAGCGTTGGCCCAGGCGCAGGCAGCGCTTCTGGCTCCGCAGGCGCACTGATGCGGTCACGTTTCTCCTTGGTCCTGGCGGCGCTGGCGTCGCTTACGCCGAGCGTCGCCGCCGCGCAGATGCCCAGCGGCGTCGTCTTGCCGCCGCAAGCCGGCGGCCCGCCTCTCCCCCCAGCGCCAAGCGCCGCGTCGCGATCGGACGTCGCTTTCGCCGCCTATCAACGCGGTTACTACGTCACCGCCTTGAAAGAGGCGATGAAGACGCTCTCCGGCGATCCAAAAGACGCGGCGGCGATGACTCTGATCGGCGAACTCTATCGCGCCGGCGCCGGCGTGACGCCCGATCCAACCGAGGCGCGGCATTGGTACAAACTCGCCGCCGAGCTTGGCGATCGACAGGCGCGTTTCGCGCTCGGCCTCTTGCTCTTGACGGGAGAGGGCGGCGAGAAGGACCGCGCCGGCGCCGCGGCTCTCTTTGAGCAAGCCGCCGCGCAGGGTCACGCTGGCGCGCTTTACAATCTCGGCGTCATGGCGCTGGAGGGCGACGACAAGACGAAACCGGATTTCGCCAAGGCCGCCGATCTCTTCAAGCGTTCGGCGGAGCTTGGCAATGGCGACGCCGCTTACTCCTATGGTCTCCTTGTTCGCAGCGGACGCGGCGTAGCGCTCGACACGGCGGAGGGCGCGAACTGGATCAAAAAGTCGGCTGACGACGGAATCGTCGCCGGCCAAATCGAATACGCCATCATGCTATTCAACGGCGAGGGCGTCGATCGTGACGAAATCGCTGCGGCCAAAATGTTCGGCAAGGCCGCCGCCCAGAACAATCCCATCGCCCAAAATCGGCTCGCTCACCTCTATGCGACCGGGCGCGGGGTTAAGCGGGACCTTGCGCAAGCTGTCGCATGGAACATGCTGGCCGCCGCGGCAGGCGTCAAAGATCCCCAGCTCGACGAACTGACCGCAGACCTGACCCCGCAACAGCGTGCGGCGGCGCTGGAGATGGTACGACGGCAGACAACGTTCTGATCAGTTCGAACTGACGTTTACGAAAGCGTCGGCCCCCGCCGTGCGCGGGCCAGAGCCGCCGAAAAAGACTTCGCCAGCGCCGCCTTCTGATCCGGGCCGAGGAAGCGCCCGACTTCCACGCTCTTGCCATGCGAGACGAGCGCCAGGCTTTGCGTTCCGAATTCTTCGTGCTCAACGCGCTCGAAACGGACCCAGACCGGATTGAAGCGCCATTCCCTGCGTTCGCCGCGCGGCGAGACGCGGGCGAATAATAATTCGAGCGACGTCAGCCGCAGCAATTCATAGGCGCGGGCGGCGCGAAAATTGGCGCGGAAAGCGAGATAGATCAGCAGCACGTCCAGCCCAAGGAAACCGACCACCGGCCACGCGCCCATCAGATAGAAAGGCAAACTGTAAAGCGTCGACAGGACGCAGCAGCCAAGCATCAGAATGCGAAAGCCGCGCGGCCCGAGCGAACGATGCGGCTGCAAACGCTCGTCGAAGAGAGGCGCTTCGAGGCTTCGGCTTTCGCTCATGCCGTTCTCCCGCCGGGCTCGCCTTGGCGGCCCGGCGCGGCGCCAATATAAGGCCGGAATGGTCGTAGCAAAACTGCCAAGAAAGGCCGCTTCGGGGCGGCCTGCCAAAAAGGCCCCGCGAATCGGAGCCAAAGCTTCGGCGCGGGTGCAGACGATTTTCGAGCGCTTCGCCGCTGCGCTTCCCGAGCCTAAGGGCGAACTCGAATATATCAATCACTTCACGCTGCTGGTCGCCGTCGTGCTTTCGGCGCAGGCGACCGATGCGGGTGTCAACAAAGCGACGCGCGGGCTTTTCGCGATCGCCGACACGCCGCAAAAAATGATCGAACTCGGCGAGAAAGGTCTGATCGAGAAGATCAAGACGATCGGCCTTTATCGCAACAAGGCGAAAAACGTGATCGCGCTATCGGAGGCGCTGCGGCGGGACCATGGCGGCGAGGTTCCAGCAAACCGCGAAGCGCTCGAAGCTTTGCCCGGCGTCGGCCGGAAGACGGCCAATGTCGTGCTCAACATCGCTTTCGGCGAAGAGACGATCGCCGTCGATACGCATGTGTTTCGGGTGTCGAATCGGATTCCCTTGGCAAAAGGGAAGACGCCTCAGGAAGTCGAGCATGGGCTTGTGCGCATCATCCCCGCCGCCTTCATGCGCCATGCCCATCATTGGTTGATCCTGCATGGGCGCTATACGTGCAAGGCGCGAACGCCAGCCTGCGGTCGCTGCGTGATTGCGGATCTGTGTGAATGGGAGGGGAAGACGGTTTAGGGCGTCATAAAGAGACGACGCCGCCTCAACTTCCCTCCATTAACGAGGAATCCGCGATGGATCGCGGATTCCCTTACGATCGTCTCAGTACTTTGCCGGGCTTATGCGCGCGAGGTAGCGTGCGCCAAGCGGGGTAATGTTTCCATTCCAGTCGGTATAATAGCCCTCTTCCGTCATTTCGCTGATGACAAACGGCAGCCAAACGCCCCATGTATTCTTGTTGGCGCCGTCAAAAGACGGATTGCTGCTCTTGCCGTCGCCATCCGGCCAACCATAGGTGTACCAGAAGATTTTATTTGTCGGATCATAAACTTCCGCGCTTACCGTACCGCCAGTCTCGCCATGGTTGGAAATCGAAAAGCCGGTGTCGCCCATTGGCTTCTTGTCGCGATTGCCGTTGTCGGCGAGAATTTTCTTCAGCATTTCGACGTCGATCTTGCCTGAGCTTCCATTCAACAATTCCATCGCTCTCGGCTGCCGGTACGATGTTGATACGAAATATTCGTGATCGTGCTCGTCAGCTTTGTCGCTGATGTCCAAAGGTTTCATTTTTTCGGAATCCCAGAGATTGGCTCTCGCCGCGATTCCTTTTTCTCCTTTGGACGATTTCTGGACGACATTGACGGTCTGATAGCCGACCTCGACCACCGCCATGTTCCCTTGCGCATCGGCGAAGATATAATTGCCCTGGTCGCCGATGCCCTTCGGATTTTCCTGTACGAATTTGATGGCTTCATCGACCGTGGCGACGGTGGAGCCCATCTTCAGGAACCAGTCGACAGCGGACATTTTGTTTGCCGCTTCGGGCTCATTCGGCACGACCCAAGCCCGCGTCCAGGAGAAGCCCTTTTCGTTCATGCCGCGGTCCGATCCGACGTCGAAGTAATGACCGGGCGGATCTTGAATGATGCAGGGCGTGTGAACAAACTTGTAGCCCTGTTTCGGAATGGTCAGATAAACCGGCTTACGAGGCCCTTCGATATACGGGTTGTCGCTCGTCGAAGCGATGTAAGCGTTTCCGTCCTTGGTCGAGAGGCCGCTGGCGCCCATCAAGGTGCATGCGGCCGCGTAGGTTGACGCTGTCAGGCATGTCGACAGCAGGGCCCAACCCAATGTCTTCCTTACTGATGATAAAGTCCTCCGCGTCATACTCTCTCTCCCCGAGTTACGCCGTCCTCATCGGACGACCGCCTGCCTTCGGCGCGCTGACTGCGCCGCCTGCCCATTCGCCGCCTGGCGAAATCTCCGACCGAATATTTCGCGATCCGGCCCAATTCGTATCGGAGCGGGCGACGCCGCTCTTACGATAATCTCGTTCATACCGGAGCTTTTCGGCTGTAATCGATGAGGGTCGAGCAGACGAGAAGCGCGACCGCCGAAGCGGCGAAGAACATCAGAGCGAGGAAATAGGAGCCCGTCGATTGCACGATGAAGCCGACGATGATCGGCACCGTTATTCCGGCGATATTTCCAGCAAAATTCATGCAACCGCCAAGAAGGCCGGCCCGCGCGCGAGAGGCAAGGATGCTGGGGATCGCCCAGTACATTCCGCACCAGCGCAGAAAGAACAGCGCCGAACAGAGCAGAAGAACGACGGTAATTGGATTGCTGACGAAGGCGACCGAGAAGATCGACAGCGTGGCGACAACGGCTGCGACGCCAAAAACCGTCCTGAATATGACATTGGGTCGGCCGCCGCGGGCGCGCCATCGGTCGGCGATCTGGCCGCCGATAATTTCGCCGACAAAACCGGAGAAGAACATCGAGAAAAGCGAACCGCCGAGCTGTTTGATGTCAAGCCCGTGCACCGCCGAGAGGTAATTCGGCATCCAGGTCAGCAGCCCATAAAAAACGGCGTTGAAGGACATCCATCCAAAACACATGAACCAGACCGAGGGATATCGGAAATAGTCCGTGACGCTTGTTCCCGTCAGCGTCGGCGTCAACGAGTCTTCCACGGCATGCGCCTCGGCAATGAATTGGGCTTCGGCCGCGTTCACCGAGGGATGGTCGGCCGGATTGTCGCGGATGTACCGCCAGGCGAGCAGCCCGCAGAGCATCGTGCCGAGACCGGCGACGATGAAGGAGATGCGCCACGAGTCGAATTCGGCGATCAGCCCGGCGATGATCAGAGATCCGAGCGCCGCGCCAAGCGGGACGCCGCCGTCGAGCAGCGTTGCGCCGCGCGCCCGTTCGTTTGGCAGCATCCAAATCGCGTTGAGCTTGCCGCCGGCCGGATAGATCGGCGCTTCGAATGCGCCGAGGCCTAGCCGCGTGAGCACCAGTACCCAGGCGTTCATGGAAAGCGCGGCGATCGCTTGAAAGAATCCCCAGCCGAGAGTCGCAACGGCGATGACGGCGCGGGGCTTGAAGCGGTCGGCAAGGAGGCCGCCCGGTATCTGCATAAGCGCGTAGGTGAAAAAGAAAGAGCTGAGGATGAACCCCTGCATTGTCAGGCCGATGTTGAACTCTTTGGAAATGACCGGCATCGCGACGGATATCGATGCGCGATCGATGTAATTGATCGCGATCAGCATCAGCATCAGCAGAAAGATGCGCCAGCGCACATTGGTGCGAGCCGAGGCCGGGCTTGCCGTCCATTCCTGCGGAACGGTCGTCGCCGGCGACCTTCCCATGGGAAGCGTCGCGATTTTTGGAAAGCGGCCGAAAATCCCTGCGACCGCTTCTGTTTTGCCCTCGACTATCATGGTCCTTCGCCTCCACGCTTGCGCCAGCCAGAGTCAGCCGGCGCGGACCAAGGCTCAATTCTCAGCTAT
Source organism: Roseiarcus sp. (assembly GCA_030153205.1). Taxonomy (GTDB): domain Bacteria; phylum Pseudomonadota; class Alphaproteobacteria; order Rhizobiales; family Beijerinckiaceae; genus Roseiarcus. Next base: position 14,414 of record JASLHV010000303.1, read on the forward strand.
TCGAATCTCTGAAAGAGACGTCCCCAAGCGCGTACGCGTTGTGGCGACACCCGCGCCAGTCGCATGGCGCCCCAGACGGCGGTGGCGACAGAATCGAGAATCGGAATACCAATCTCGTCTTCGAGTTCGGCTGTCAGCGGCGCCGCGCGCACATTGGTGCAGAGGACGAGTACGGCTTCGGCTCCCTCGGCTGCGACGCCAGATATCATTTCGACGATTTGGCGCGCCCTTACATCGGCGAAGGCGTAATTCTCGGACAGGCCGACGTGCCGTTCGCCGACAACAGAGACGCCCTCCGTCGCGAGATTCTTAATGATGAGTTTTTGGACGCTGTCGATATAGGGCGTGACGATGCCGACTCGCTTCAATCCCCATCTTTGCAGGATATCGAACATCGCCAGTACCGACGAAGTCGCCGGCACTCCCGTCGCATGCGATATGGCCGAACAAAGGTCGCGATCGCGGTTGAAACCAAGCCAGCTTGCAGAAGTCCCGTTCCAGCAAATTGAATTGACTTTGGCGTCGCTGAGAAGAGCGGCCGCGCGCAGCATCGCCTCGCGTGCAAACTGATCGTTCGACTCGGCGCTCAGGGATATTTCGGTAACGCGAAAACGGCCGAAATGAAGCGATACTTCGGGTACTTCTCGCAGCATATCGGCGCAAACCGGTTCCAAAACCGTATTGGACGAGGGGGTCAGCATGCCGAGCCGAACCCGCTGCTCGGGGGCGATATCGTCGGACAGAAATGCGGCAGGCGCAACGGCGTCCATCACTTCTGCGCCTCCCGACGCACGGGTTCTTGTTCCAAGGCGGCGATCACGCTGCGCGCGGTCGCGCGCATATGCTCTCTCATCAGAGCCGACAGAGTAGAGGCGTCCCGCTGTCGCAAGGCGACAATGATCTTTTCATGCTCTTCAACCGACTCGTCCCAACGTATTTGAGAGAAGTTCGCGGAGTAGCGCACGCGAGCGATCTTGCGCGAATATTGCAAATGGGTGGCCGCAAGGCTCTTGTTCCTCGTCACCGCGGCGAGTTTGGTATGAACGGCCTGATTGGCTTCGAAATATTTCGAGCGGCGGCCGGCGTGATGATGTTCCACCATGCCGCGATGAAGCGCCTCGACCTCACGAAGCTCTTCGTCGGTGATACGCGCCGCAGCCAACGCGCCGATCGTCGCATCCAAGGCTTCCAGCACTTCGAAATGCTCGACAACCTCCTCGATACGTATCCCCGTGACGACCGCGCCACGGCTCTGCTGCAACTCGACCAGATGCTCGGCGGCCAGGACCTTGAGAGCTTCCCGCATCGGCGTGCGAGAGACATTTAATTTTCGGCAGAGTTCGAGCTCGAGAACGCGCTCGCCCGGCTTGAGCTGACCCTCCAAGACCATCTCGCGCAGAATTTCAACGATGTGCTCGTGCAACGGCCGGCGTTGAAGGGCGCGGGACGCGAGATCGACCACTTTGTTCGTTTCGTCTGACACCAGACCTCCCTCGCGTAACGCGTCATTAACGATATCTAGAACGTAATTCATAATTACGTCAAGAAGAAAATT
>JASLHV010000315.1 GCA_030153205.1 Roseiarcus sp.
GAAGGTCAGGCGGCTGTCTTGGGCGATCAGCCGGGCGACGGTCGTCTTGCCGGTGCCGGGCGGCCCCCAGAAAATCATCGAGCCGAGGCTTTGCGCGCCGATCAAACGCGTCAGCGCGCCGTCCGGCCCCAGCAAATGCCCCTGCCCCGCCACCTCGGAGAGGGTCGCCGGTCGCAACCGGTCGGCCAGGGGCCGCGGCGCATCTTTGGCGAGATTCGCCGCTTGAAAAAGGTCAGCCATAGCGAAATTTGCCGCGCCATCGGCCTCAAGTCCAGAAAAAGCGCCCAAAACCTCGATGCTTTTTCGCCACTTCTTAGGCCTTCCGGCAAAAAACCCGCATTTTTCGCGACAAAAGGATGACAATTTCGCTGGCCGTTAAGAAATACTAACCTTTCGTTAGTACTTGAGTCCTTAATAAATACGCATTCGTTAACCATGAGCGCCGGGGGAGTTGAGCGGCGAAGGCGCAATCACTCGAAGAGGGTAGGGTCAATGCGCATAATATCCTTCGTTACGCAGAAGGGCGGTTCTGGTAAAAGCACGCTGGCTTCGTCGCTAGCCGTGGCCGCTTTGGAAGCCGGCGAACGCGTCTTCGTGATCGATCTCGATCCACAGAATTCGCTGGTTAGCTGGGCAAAAACACGTGGATCGGACGACGTCCCGGTCAACGCCGTGACGGCAGGCCGCCTCCCGGCGACGCTGGCCGCGCTCGAGAAAAATGGCTTCACCTTGGCGATCATCGACACCGCCGGCGCTGAAAGCCAGGCCGCTCTGGCGGCGATGAAGGCCGCGGACCTGAACATCATTCCTTCGCGGCCGAATATTTTCGATCTCTGGGCGAGCGAACTCACCCGCGCCACATTGAAGCAGATGCGCTCGGAATATGTTTTCGTGCTCAATCAATGCCCGCCGGCCCAGCAAACGGCGCGCATCGAGGAAGGCGCTGCTGCGCTCGAGGCCATGGGCGGCCTGATTACGCCCTTGATCCAGAGCCGGGTCGACTATCAAGAGGCCGCGCGCCAGGGCCGCGGCGTCACCGAGGTGCATCCGTCCGGTCCGGCGGCTGCCGAAATCAAGGCGATGTGGTCGTCGATCAAGCGCCGCATGGCCAAGAGCAAGCCCGCACGCAAGGCGGCCTGAAAAAGCTGTTACAGATGCTGCAGAGCCCCGCTTCGGCGGGGTTTTGTTTTTTTGGAGCGTGACCGTCGCGACGCGTTCGGCCTAAACTCTTGAACAGCGCTCGTTACGGGCCGCAGCCCAGGGAAACGCCATGGCCTACCGCTCCTCGTGGATGACCGAGGATCTCGACGTCTTTCGCGATCAATTTCGCCGCTATCTCTCGACGGAACTCGCCCCGCGCGCCGCGTCTTGGCGGAAGAACAAGATCACGGATCGTGACGCCTGGCGCGGCCTTGGCGCGATGGGCGCGCTGCTCTCCAGCGTTCCTGAAGCCTATGGCGGTCTCGGCGCAACCTTCGCGACCGAAGCGGCGGTGATGGAGGACATTGTCGCAATCACGCCGGAACTCGGCACGCCGGTCAGTGTTCATAGCGCGATCGTCGCCCACTACATTCTCAACTATGGCTCGGAGGAGCAGAAACGTCGCTGGCTGCCAAAAATGGCGAGCGGCGAGTTCGTCGGCGCGATCGCCATGACCGAACCCGGCGCTGGTTCGGACCTCCAAGCGGTACGGACGAGCGCCAAGCGGCAAGGCAATTCCTACGTCATCAACGGGCAGAAGACTTTCATCACCAATGGCCAGCTCGCCGATCTCATCATTGTTGTCGCGCGTACGGGCGAACCGGGCGCGAAGGGTATTTCGCTCTTCGTTGTCGAGACCGAAGGCGCCGAAGGCTATCGGCGCGGGCGAAACCTTGACAAGATCGGTCTGCACGCTTCCGACACATCCGAGCTCTTCTTCGACAATGTGATCGTGCCGCCGGAAAATCTCCTTGGCGAGGAGGGTCAGGGCTTCACGCAACTCATGCAGCAATTGCCGCAGGAGCGATTGATTCTGGCCGTTGGCGCAGTGGCGGCGATGGAGAGCGCCGTCGCCGTCACGATCGACTACGCGAAGGAGCGCAAAGCCTTTGGCAAGCCGCTTCTCGACTTCCAGAACACGGCCTTCACGCTGGCGGAACGAAAAACCGAAACGCAGATCGCGCGAGTGTTCGTGGACTGGTGCGTTGAGCGCCATATCGTCGGCGAGCTCGACACAGTGACCGCCTCGATGGCCAAATATTGGTGCACGGATCGCCAGGTCGAAACGATCGACGATTGCCTTCAATTGCATGGCGGCTATGGCTACATGGACGAATATCCCATCGCCCGCATGTTCGTCGATTCGCGCATTCAGAAGATTTACGGCGGGACGAACGAAATCATGAAGATGATTATCGCCAGATCGCTATAGCGAAGGGGCGCTCTATCGGTGAAGCGGCGATGCCGGGTTGCGGGCCGTCGATTAATCCTTGGTTAAGGCCTACAGCACAGAGTGAGCCGCCTATTTTTCAGGGAAAGCGTTGATGCTTCAGAATTTGAGCACCAGGGCTTTCTTTATCCGACGCGTTGTTCTCATCACGGCATGTTCCGTTGCGGCATCGGTCGGCATCACCATACTCGCTCTGCGGGTCATCTCTGGCGGTGATCCCAATTTCACCATCACCGCGTCGCAACTCGAATGGTTTGCCCTGACTCTGTCTTCGGTGACGCCGGCGATTATTTGTCCGATTGCTTGCTATCGTTCCGCGCAGGCCACGGCGGCGATCGAGAAAGCGCGCCTCGATCTCGATTTTCTTGCGCGCACCGATCAGCTCACGGGTCTGTTGAATCGTCGCGGCTTTGACATGGCGGCGCATGTCGCTCTCGGCGCCGATCGGATGGCGAATCGATCGACGGGCGTACTTCTCTGCGATGTCGATCATTTCAAGCGGATCAATGATCGCTTCGGTCATGACCTCGGCGACCGGGCGTTGGTCCATGTCGCGGACGTCCTGCGTTCGTGTTCGAAGAATCGAGCAACGGTCGCCGGCCGACAAGGTGGCGATGAATTCGCGATGCTTTTGTCTGGCGTCCGCTTGAATGACGTCTTCGAGATCGGGGAAGCGATTCGCGCGGCTTGCGCAGCGATGACTCTTGACGGAAATGCCGGCGGGTTTTCGGTCACCATTGGGGCGGCGGTCACGACGCGCGCCGACGTCCCACTATCCGCGCTGATGCGCCGCGCCGATGTCGCGCTCTATGAGGCCAAGCACGCCGGCCGCAATCGCGTCCTCGTCGCCGATTTGGACGAACTCTGGACGGACGCAGCGTAAGCCGCCTGCCCTACCCGCCGATTACAGTCTGGATCACCTGTCCGCCGCGCTGAATGACCAGGCGCCAATAGTTCGCGCGCGCCGCCGTCGCGCGTTCGAGATCGTGGGTCGTCTCGATCTTCTCGCCATTGACCGCGACGACGATGTCGCCCTTTTGCACGCCAACCCCGGCGGCGGTCGAACCCTCCTCGACCTCGGCGACGACGACGCCCTTGTTCGCGTCCTGCAGCGACATATCCTCGATCACCGCGGGTGAAATGTTGACCAAAGTGGCGCCTTCGAAGGGCGAGCGCGTCTTGATCTTCACAGGGTCGCGCGGCGGCGTCTCGGGCGCGGCGGTAAGATGCAGCGATAGGTCGACAGTCTTTCCCGCGCGCAACACGGTGAGCTTGGCGGCGCCGCCAAGCGGCCTGACGCCAAGGCGGAAGCCGACGCCGCCGCCATCGTCCACTTCTTGTCCATCCACGGCGGTAATGACGTCGCCACGCTTCAACCCCGCCTCGGCGGCCGGGCTGCCGTCGACGACGCTCGCCACCATGGCGCCGACAGGCTTATCGATGCCAAGCGATTCTGCGATGTCTTGCGTGATATTCTGCAGGCTGGCGCCGAGCCACGGCCGCCGTACGGTACGGCTTCCCCCTTTGGCGGCGGCGATGACACTCTTGACCATGCTGACGGGAATGGCGAAGCCGAGGCCCATGCTGCCGCCGCTGCGGGAAATGATCTCCGAATTGATGCCGACAAGGCGCCCATCGAGATCGACCAGCGCGCCGCCCGAATTGCCCGGATTGATGGCCGCATCCGTCTGTATGAAAAAACCGTAGTC
>JASLHV010000277.1 GCA_030153205.1 Roseiarcus sp.
CAGATGAGAATCGACGAGATCGGCTACCGAAGAGATGCCGTCCATCCCAAGAGCGTGCGACACCAAGCGTTCACGCAAACTCCATGATCACGGCATCGACCGCCAGCGAATCCCCCTCTTTCGCGAGGATTTTCTTCACCGTAACGTCACGCTCGGCGCGGAGCACATTCTCCATTTTCATCGCTTCGACCATGCAGAGAGACTCGCCGGCTTTCACTTCCTGGCCTTCCGAGACGGAAATCGCCTTGACCAATCCGGGCATCGGGCAGAGCAACGCCTTTGATGTATCGGCTGCTTTTTTCTCCGGCATCAGTGCGGCGAGTTCGGCTTCACGGCGCGTGTAAACGCGCGCTTCGACATTGACGCCGCGGTGCGACAATAAAAATCCATTGAGTATCGGACGAACCTGTACGGCGACCGTCTCGCGGTCGATCGTCCCTGTCCAAACAGGCTGACCGGGAACCCAGCGGCCCGCGATATGCAGAACCCTCCCTTCGGCAAGCGTGATGTCGAGCCCTTCGCCGCGTTCAGCGAGCTTGAGATCATAGCGCTGGCCGCCGAGCATGGCGGCGCGCTCACGCTCGAAACGAACATTCGCCGGCGCACGCAACTGACCTGTGATGCCGCGTTTACGCTCGTTGTAGCGATGATCGACGAAGGCGGCGACAGCGGCGAGACGATGCGCCGCCTCGCCTTCAGCCTTTAACGGCGAGAAGCCTTCGGGAAACTCCTCCGCGATGAAGCCGGTCGAAAGCTGCCCGTCGCGCCAGCGTTTGTGCTGCATCAAAGCGGACAAGAAGGGAATGTTGTGGCGAATGCCGTCGATGACGAAAGCATCGAGAGCCTGGGCCTGGGCGTCGATTGCAGCCAGACGCGTCGCCGCATGCGTCACAAGCTTGGCGATCATCGGATCGTAGTGGATTGAGATTTCGCCGCCCTCATAGACGCCCGTATCGTTGCGTGTCGTCACGCCATGAGCCTCGCCCTCGCGTGGCGGGCGATATTTGACGAGGCGGCCGGTGGAGGGAAGGAAATTGCGAGTCGGATCCTCCGCATAGACGCGCGACTCGACGGCCCAGCCTTTGAGCTTCACATCGCCTTGCCTGATCGCCAGCTTTTCGCCGTAGGCGACTCGGAGCATTTGTTCGACAAGATCGATTCCGGTGACAAGCTCCGTCACGGGATGCTCGACCTGGAGCCGCGTGTTCATCTCGAGGAAAAAGAAGCTTCGGTCCTGGCCGGCGACGAACTCGACGGTGCCGGCGGAATCGTAACCGACCGCCTTGGCGAGGGCGACGGCCTGCTCGCCCATCTTTTTCCGCGTCGCCTCATCAAGAAGCGGCGACGGCGCCTCCTCGATCACCTTCTGGTTGCGGCGCTGGATCGAACATTCGCGCTCGCCGAGATAGACAACATTGCCGTGCTTATCGCCCAGCACCTGGATTTCGATATGGCGAGGGTTAACAATGAATTTCTCGACGAAGACCCGGTCGTCGCCAAAAGAGGATTTCGCCTCTGATCGCGCCCGCGCGAAGCCTTCAGCGACTTCCAGGCGCGAATGGGCGATGCGCATGCCCTTGCCGCCGCCGCCGGCCGAGGCCTTGATCATGACGGGATAGCCGATCTCATCGGCGATATTCGCCGCCTGCTCGGGGCTTTCGATCACGCCGAGGAAGCCGGGCACGGTCGACACTTTCGCCGCATTGGCGAATTTTTTTGATTCGATTTTGTCGCCCATGGCCTCGATGGCCTTGGGATTAGGGCCGATAAAGACAACCCCTGCCTCGGCGAGGGCCTTGGGAAAGGCGGCGCGCTCCGACAGAAACCCATAGCCAGGGTGGACGGCCTCGGCGCCTGTCTGCTTGCAAGCCGCGACGATTTTTTCGATCTGGAGGTAAGATTCGGCGGCTGGCGGCGGCCCGATGAACACGGCCTCATCCGCCATTTCGACGTGAAGCGCGTCTTTATCCGCCTCGGAATAAACGGCGACCGTCTTAATCCCTAGACGATGCGCCGTTTTGATGACCCGACAAGCAATCTCGCCGCGATTGGCAACCAAAATCTTTCGAAACATCAGCCCCCCGGTCGAGAGCTCCGGCCAGAGGCGCGGGCAAGCGATCCATATTTAAGGCTTTAGTTTCTAAGACAGCGGCGCTCTTACGTCCATGCCACGGATTTCAGCCGGCTTTTGCGCGGCTGACGGCCTCTTTGACGCCCGGCCATCTGGCGGCCCTTTCGCGGGCGGCGGCGATCAGCCATTTCGGCGCGCGATGAGCCTCAGCCAGCACATTGACCAGCGCGGCCAGCGCCTCCAGCGAACCCGCCTCGTCGACCTTGCCGACCAGCCACTCAGCGTCGTCGCCGCCGACGATGCCCGTCGGACGCGACTGCCAGAGGAGGTGGTCGGTAATCATTTCAACGAAAAACGGCGTCCATTCCGCCGACTTGGCGGTCCGAGAACAGGCCACGGCGAAAAGCTCGTTGGCTTGCTCGCGCGAGACCAGTCCGTCGGCGAAAACCTCCCGCCGCAGCCATGTCACATCCAACCCACTCACCGCACCCCCATGAATGAGAGCGCTGATGATGGTTGGGCTCCTGTCCACATCGAACGTCATATGCTTTGTCATCTTCGTCGCCCCAGCCGCCTCTTTGTGCGGCTTTGATAGGAGCGAGGATGCGTCCGAAATCTTTGCAGGAAATGAATCGAATGAGGCGATCGCCAGCACAGTTAAGACGAGCAGAATCAGCATGGTTGCGGGAAAATGAACCGCGAGCGGCGGTGACACTTCGGTAAGGAATGTCAGA
>JASLHV010000333.1 GCA_030153205.1 Roseiarcus sp.
GCTGCGCAATCTCGTCAATCGCGCTTTCGTTACGCGGCATGTCGAGCATCTCGCGCCGCGCATCGCCGCGTTGACCCATGACTTGATCGACGGATTTGAATCGCGTGGCCGGGCGGACTTGCTCGCGGAACTGGCGACGCCAATTCCGGTCATCGTCATTGCCGAACTCCTCGGCGTTCCAACCGCGATGTGGCGTCAGCTTCTCGACTGGTCGCATCGCATGGTGGCGATGTACCAGTTCGGCGTAACCCGTGCGGTGGAAGAGAGCGCCGCTGCCGCTTCGGGCGAATTTTCGGCCTTCCTCGCCGCTTATGTCGAGGAGCGGCGCAAAAGCCGCGCCGACGATCTCATCAGCAAGCTAATCGACGCGGAGGAGGCCGAGGGGAAACTGAGCCAGGACGAATTGATCGCGACTTGCGTCCTTTTGCTCAACGCCGGCCACGAGGCGACGGTTCACGGTCTCGGCAATAGCGTAAAGGCGATGCTCGAGAATAGTGTCGATCCTGCCGCCCTCGCCGACGAGACGGCGCGCGCGACTTTGGTCGAAGAGCTGCTTCGGTACGATCCGCCGCTTCATCTCTTCACGCGCTACGCGCTGGAGGATGTCGGTTATGGAGGCGTCTCACTCAGGAAGGGTGACCGGGTCGGCTTGCTTCTCGGCGCCGCCAATCGTGATCCTGAGCGCTTTCTCAATCCCGATCGGATCAATGCGACTCGCGCGCCAAATCCGCATGTCGCCTTCGGCGGGGGCATTCATTTTTGCGTTGGCGCCCCGCTGGCGCGTTTAGAGCTTGCGACCGTCTTGCCGCTTCTCTTCGAGCAGCTTCCTGAACTCAGCTTTTCCGCGCCGCCGCGCTATCGCGACAGTTTCCATTTCCATGGCTTGGAAACGCTGCCGGTGCGTTGGCGCGCTTAAGGCCAACGAATCGACAAACAATGACTACCATCTTAAGGTTATCGCTCGATGTCATTTAAAATTGATAGCGGTGGGCGTGAGCGTCGGCTTAAAAAGGCGGCGTCAGTATCGCGGGAGGGAGTGTAAGATGGGGATCAACGTCGAGAAAGAGCAAGTCGCCAACGCGATGTCTCCGATGGATAGCGATATCCCTACGTTTGAAGCCGCGAATGGACGCAGCGCGTCCGGCGTCGAACCCGAGCGCAACGCGATTTTCGACAATTTGGTTAAAGTCGAGGGCGAGGTTTCCGGCCTGGTCGCCTATTCCATCTACAAGCAGAACAAGCGCGCTTGGCTCAACGATTTCCAGAAGACCGTCGGCCGTCCGCCGACCGAGGCCGAGACGCGGGCCTATATTATCGGAGAGAGCACAGAGCGCCGGCTCGCCACGTATCGGCATTTGGCTCAGGCGACATTAGCCGGCCAAGGACCGGAAGGGCCAAACGGCGCCCGCGCCGGCGGTCTTTCCGGCCGATCCTATCTGGTCTGGGCTGTCGTCCTGATTGCGGCTGTCGCGGTGTTAGGCTTTGCGCTTCATTCCGGCCTGTCGCTGTCGTCGCCGAAATAATCAGCGCACGACGGTGAGCCGTTTAGCGGCGCGAGTCAGACCGGTATAGAGCCAGCGGTTGCGATTTTCGCCGAAGGCGTAGCTTTCGTCGAACAGGATGACATCGTCCCATTGCGAACCTTGCGCTTTGTGGACGGTGAGCGCGTAACCGAAATCGAACTGGTCGGATTCTCGCTTTTGCGCGAGCGGGATGTTCTCTTCCGTGCCCTCGAAGAATTGCTTGAGCACGGCGACTTTGACGTTCGCGCGGCCAACGTCATCCTCAGGCTTCAGCACCATGCGCAAAAAATCCTTGCGCGGCGCCTTCAGCGTTTCGACGGTCCAGAGGCCGCCGTTGATCAAGCCCTTGGCGCGATCATTGCGCAGGCAGACCAATTTATCGCCGGCCGCGGGCGTCGCGCCCGCGATGCCGCGCAAAGCGCGGATACGCTGATTATAGAGACGGCGGGTGCGGTTGAGGCCGACGAGCGTTTGATCGGCGGCGAGAACCGCTTCCGGCGTGATGTCGTCGCGGCGGATCACGCGGCTGTCGCCATAATCGCCGAAGGCGAGCTTGCCGCCGGCCCGCACCTCGGCCGATAGGCGAATGATCGGGTCGTCTTTCGCCTGGCGATGAATTTCGGTCAGCATCACATCCGGCTCGGCCTCGGTGAAAAAGCCACCCCCCTTGACCGGCGGCAATTGCGCGGGATCGCCGAGCACGAGAATCGGTTTGCCGAAGGAGAGAAGGTCGCGGCCGAGCTCAGCGTCGACCATCGAACATTCGTCGATGACGATCAGGCCGGCTCGTGACGCCGGCCCGTCATGGTTCAGCTTGAACGTCGGCGAGCCCCCTTCATCGTCCTCTACCGCGCGATAGATCAGCGCGTGGATCGTGGTCGCGCCCGCGCAGCCTTTGGAGCGCATGACCAGCGCCGCCTTGCCAGTGAAAGCGGCATAGGCGGCCTCGGCTTTTGCGCCGCCAGCGACATGGCGCGCCAGCGTCGTCTTGCCGACGCCGGCGTAGCCGAAAAGGCGGAAGACTTGCGGCTCGCCCGCATTGAGCCAGCGGCCAACCTTATCGAGGGCGGCGCGTTGCTCGCCGGTCCAATCCATTCTCGGGTTCCCTTATGAATTTCGTCGCCAGATCATTTTTGCCGCCAGAAGCCCGAATCGAACCCCGGCCGCCGGATCAATCAGTAAAGACTTGGTTTAAGTTTTACGCATAGCCTCATTGCAGCAAAGGTCGCAAAGGCTGGAGTCCCTTTCCTGGCAGGGGACGCTGGCCTTGAATCTTGAGCCGGCGTGACCACATCTGACGGGTCGCCGGCTTCGGAGTTGAGTTTGGAGTCGGCGCATGTTGCACAGCGGCAGAGCGCTTCCTTTGAAGGCTTTGCAATGAAGCGCCGGAAGGGCTTCGAACATGGTGCGCGCGGTTGGTTTGAATTCTCCTCTGTTGCTCGGCTTCGACGCCATCGAGCGTGCGCTCGACAAGGCGTCGCGGACCGCAACCGACGGCTATCCTCCCTACAACATTGAGAGAATTGCCTCGTCGGGGAGCGCTCCGGAGATTCTGCGCATCACGGTCGCGGTGGCCGGCTTCGGTCAGGATCAAATCGAGGTGACCCAAGAGGAGAACCAACTCCTCATTCGAGGCCGCCAGCAAGAGGACAAGACGCGCGAATATCTGCATCGCGGCATCGCCGCCAGGCAGTTCCAGCGCAACTTTCTTCTCGCCGAAGGCATCGAAGTGCTTGGCGCCGAACTTGCCAATGGATTGTTATCCATTGATTTGGCGAGACCCAGGCCGGAGAGGACAGTCAAGAAGATCAATATTTTAGCGCGAGACTGACAAGTTCGCGCCAAGAGCAGGTCCCGTAAGTGACGGCTTAAGAAGGAGTTAAGACCATGGTTGGCGAAAACGACAGACACACGGCTCTGACGCCCCAAGAATTCGCCCATCTCGGCGACGGATCGGTCGCCTATGTGAAGACTATTCGTTCTGAAGATGTGGCGGTTTTGTTTCCGCAGGCCCCGGCGATTCAGCCCGGTCTGCAGCTTTTCGCGCTGCTCGGCGCCGACGGCACGCCGATCATGCTGACGGATTCGCGCGACGCCGCGATCGCCAATGCCTGGGAGCACCAGCTCCAGACGGTCAGTTTGCATTGAGAACACAGGTGGGTGCAGGCCGCAGGGGCTCGTGGCCGGGGTTTCTCCACGAAAGAGAAAAAACGGCTCCGGCCTGACCCGGCCGAGCCGCGTGGATTGGGCATCTAATTTCGGTTTCAGCGAGCCGATAGTTGGCCTTGGACCCTGCAGGGCGATAGTCCGGCAATGTTGATGCCGCGCTGGCTCGAGACTCGCGAATAGGCGGCGTGATTGGCGCGAATCGGCTAGAAGAGCAGGCTCATTTCATCTGCTGGCCCTGTTATCATGCGCGCCTATCTCGATCTTCTCTCTGATGCTTTGAACAACGGCGTCGTCAAAGGCGACCGCACGGGCGTCGGCGTCAAATCGCTCTTTGGCCGCCAGTTGCGCTTCGATCTCAACGACGGCTTCCCGCTGGTGACCACGAAGCGCGTGCATCTCAAATCCGTCGTGCACGAACTTCTGTGGTTCCTGAAGGGCGACACCAACATCGCCTATCTCAAGGCCAATGGCGTCGGCATCTGGGACGAATGGGCGGAGGAGAATGGCGATCTCGGCCCGGTCTATGGCAAGCAATGGCGCGCCTGGGAAGGGCCGGACGGCAAAGTCTACGACCAGATCTCTTGGCTGATCGAGGAGATCAAGCGCAATCCCAATTCGCGCCGCCTCGTCGTCTCGGCCTGGAACGTCGCCGAGATCGAGCGGATGAAGCTCGCGCCATGCCATTGCCTGTTCCAATTCTATGTCGCCGACGGGCGGCTTTCCTGCCAGCTCTATCAACGATCCGGCGATATCTTCCTCGGCGTGCCATTCAATATTGCGAGCTATGCTTTGCTCGCGCATATGATCGCGGCAGCCTGCAACCTCGGCGTCGGCGATTTCGTACATACCTTGGGTGACGCGCATCTCTATCTCAACCACATGGAGCAGGCGCGCGAGCAACTCACCCGCGCGCCGCGGTCTCTGCCGAAGCTGAAATTGAACGCCGCCGGCAAGTCGGTTTTCGATATCGCCTACGAGGACATCGTCTTCGAAGGCTACGATCCGTGGCCGGCGATCAAAGCGCCGGTCGCCGTATGAGGCTTTCCGTGGTCGCGGCGGTCGCGCGCAATGGCGTGATTGGCGACGGCAATAAGCTTCTGTGGCGGCTACCGTCGGATCTCAAGCGCTTTCGCGCGCTCACCATAGGCAAGCCGCTGATCATGGGCCGCAAGACCTACGAGTCGATCGGCAGGCTGCTGCCCGGCCGTGAGACGATCATCGTGACGCGTAACCAGGGGTACGTTGTCGAGGGCGCGCATGTCGTCGGCGATATCGATGTTGCTTTGACGCTGGCTGGGTCGCTGGCGGCGGACGGCGAGATTATAAGCGCTGGCGGTGGCGAAATTTATGCACAGACGATCGGCCGCGCGGATCGGCTGTTCATTACCGAAGTCGATCTCGCGCCCGAAGGCGAAGCCCGGTTCCCGGCGATTGATCGGGGAATATGGCGCGAGATTAAGCGCGAGCGGCCGGAGCGTACCGAGCGCGACGACGCGGATTTGATTTTTGTCGACTACGAGCGGCGGTAGCTCTTTCTCTTCGCCTTGCGAGAAGAAGATGTCACGCAGGCGCGGGCCTGAACCCCCACCGTTTGCTCAGCGCCATACATTCCCGCCACGGCGGGACTCCCGCGGTCGTCGAAATCGCCCGCATCGACGCCGCCGCCGTGCAATGGGCGAGGGTGAGCGACTTTTGCACGTCCCATCCTTCATGAACGCCATAGAGAAAGCCGGCGGCGAAAGCGTCGCCTGCGCCATTGGCGCCGACGATTTCATCCGCCGGCATAGCGATCGAGCCGATGGACGTTGCGCCGCCGTCGCGATCGACGGCGATCGCCCCTTCAGGGAAATGGGCGACGACGACGCGCATCGGCCCTGAACTCAGCGCCTTCTCTAGCGCACATCTGACGGCGGCGAAATCTGTTCGGGTTTCGAGCCGCGTTTCGATTCCCGCCACCGCGCCGATCTCAAAGTCATTGACGACGAGAAAGTCGAGATGCGGCAGACAGGGGCGCGTATAGTCAATCAAGCGCTCGCGCGCGATCGTCATCAGTTCGAGATTGGTCAGGAGTCCGCTTTCGCGCGCCGACTTCAACACTGTAACCCAACCATTCCCATCGTCGCGCCAGGGCGCATCCATCGTCTGATGTGCGCCGGGAAGTCCAAGATGGAGGATGCGCGCCGTCGTGCGGCTGAAATCGAAATCTTCGGGGCTCAGAAGTTTGGCGGCGCCGGTATGAAAGAAATGGGTACGCCTGCCACTGCCGGCGACGCTGAAGGCGTCGACCGATAAAGTCGCAGCATTAGCGACGGCGCGCAGCCGCGCGCGGCCGATTCCGAAGGCGTCGCATTCCGCGGCAAGGAAGCGTCCGTTCTCGTCGTCGCCGACCAGGCCGATCGTCTCGACCGGCATATCGCGATCGAGACGTTTCATATCGATCGCCAAATTACAGGCCGAGCCGCCGCCCTGCCGGTCGATCGAAAGGACTTCGTTGGACGTGTCTTCCTCGGGCCATGTCGCGATCATCTTGTTGAAATCGACGCACCAGGTTCCCCCGGTGACGAAGCCGCGCCGCGCCGCCATTGCCGCTCAGCTCGATTTCAAAACGGCTTCGGTGATCTGGTTGTCGGCGGAAAGATCGCGGTTCGCCTTGATCCCTTCTTTCTGAAGCGCGCCGTGATAGGCCTTGACCGCCTCAGCCGGCGCGACGGCGCCGTCCGCGACGGCGCGCATGAATGTCACCATCGCGAGCGGCGATTCGGCGAGATTGATCTTGCGGCCGAAGAGCGCGACGCGCGCGCCATAGCGTTCGGCTTGCGCAATCAATTCGAAACAATCGCGCGTCGTCCCGGCGCCGCCGCCAAGAACGCCCACGATCAGGCTCGGATCGTACGACGTCATCTCCTCGAGCGCTTTCGGGCCATTGTAAGCGATTTTCAGGAAGAGGGGCCTTTCCGCGTCGGTGAGGCCGGCGAGGCAACGTTGAATGCAATCGTTGATGTAGTGAGGAAGGATTTCCGGCGCGATTCCGGTCGGAACGTTCGGGTTGAAGACTTCGAGGAAATAATTGAAGCCGACCGCGGCGGCCTCGGCGCGGAAATCCGCGAAAGCCTCGAGCGAGGCAAGATCGGCGTCAAGATCGTTGTTGAAAGTCATGGAATAGAGGCCGAGGTCCGTACCCGTGATCTGCGCGCCGGGCTTGGGCGCCGCCGAACCCCAAAGGACGCGGGAGAGATTGGCGGAGCGGAAGGGCCGCGACGGCTTTTGCGCATAAGTCGCGCCGCGCATCACCCAGACATCGGTCGTATCATTGGCGCGGATCGCCGGCTTGACGGCGCTATTCCTAAAGACGCCGCGTTGTTGAAGCCGATCGAGATTGGAGACGGACGTCAGCATAATGTCGACGACGTCTTGCTCGACGACCGCTCGGACCTGATCGAGGAATTCCTCGCGCGTCCGGTTGCGGGCGGAAGAGCCGTCCTTCTGTCGGGCTGGGCCGCAAGCGGTCATGCTTGGACCCATATCGGGGTCCTTGGCGTCGGCGATGATGAAATCGGTGGGCTTGTATTTACCAGCGCGTATGCGGGCCAGCTTTTCGTCAAGACGAGACATCATTCTTCCTCTTTCGAACCCAACTGGCTTCGCCAGATGGGCGTTCATCAAACATGACGGCCGGGGCTTCGGTAGGATTGCCCTAGGACGACAATCTAACGGGCCGCCTTGGCGGCCCGTCCCTTTCGCGAACTGTGGCAAACCGCAGTCCTTAGGGGCTTAACCCCAGCATTTCTTGAGTCCCTCTTCGGACGTTATTGAAGGGACGCCTTCGACCGGTTTATCGGTGACGAGAGACACGCCTGTGTCGAAGAAATTAAGGCCCGGCGTCGGCTCCGGTTTCTTGCCGGTCTTGGCGTAGTCCGCGGCCGCTTGCACGCCCAGAGAGGCCATAAGCAGCGGATATTGCTGCGACGTGGCGCCGATGACGCCGTCACGTACGTTTTTGACGCCGGGGCAGCCGCCATCGACCGAGGTCATCAAAACGTTCTTCGCCTTGCCCGCCGCTTTCAACGCTTCATAGGCGCCCGCTGCGGTCGGCTCGTTGATCGTGTAAGCGACGTTGACATCCGGGTCCTTCTGCAGCAGCGTCTCCATGGCGGCGCGGCCGCCTTCTTCGGCGCCTTTGCCCCATTGGTGGCCGACGACGCGCGAATCGGTCTCGTGGCCGTAATGTTTCGGATCCTTGCTGTCGATACCGAAGCCTTTCATGAAGCCGAGGTCGCGCAAGGCGTCGACGGTCGGTTGGTCGGCGAGCGCGTCGATAAAGGCGACATGCGCGCTCTTCGCTTTATCGGCCATGGTCTTGGCGGCCCATTCGCCGATCAGCACGCCAGCTTTGAAATTGTCGGTGGCGAAAGTCGCGTCAGCCGCATCGATCGGATCGAGGGGTGTATCGAGGGCGATCACTAATATGCCGGCCGCGCGAGCCCGTTGGATCGCCGGTACGATCGCCTTAGTGTCGCTCGGCGTGATGAGAATTCCCTTCGCGCCGGCATTGACGAGATTCTCCACCGCCGCGACTTGGGTCTCATTGTCCCCATCGTATTTGCCGGCGAATGTTCTCAAATCGACGCCGACTTCCTTCGCCTTGGCCGCGGCGCCTTCTTTCATCTTGGCGAAGAATGGATTGGAGTTGGTCTTGGTGATCAGCCCGACAATGACTTTGTCGGCGGCATAGGCTGGCGCGGCGCCGATCGCCCATGCAGCGACGGCCGCGGCGCAGATCAGTTTGAGCGAAAGCGCCGGTGTGGCGCGGCGATAGGTACGCAATGGCCTTCGATCCATGCTTTCTCCTCCCTTTTTCGCGTGTTCGCTTCGTTTGGAGAATCCCCAACGGCAAACTACGACGCCCGCGCACCCTACTTAAGTCTAAAATCAATAACAAGTGAAAAAGTTAGGTATATTATTATACATAAATATGTTAGACCGCCGGCGCGCCCTTGTTCCACGAACGACCTTTGAAATGCCCAAAGAAACGCAACAGAAAAATGGCGCCGCTGCGGTAGCGGCGGGCCGATTGCTTGCGCTGATCCGCGACGGTGAAGCCTCGTCGCGGCCCGCCATCGAGCGGGTCTCAGGCCTATCGCGCGTCACCGTGGTGCAGCGGCTTGGCTATCTCTTTGACGCCGGCCTCATCCAAGAAAGCGAGACCACCGAGGCCAGCGGCGGGCGTCCGGCGCGCGTCTTGCAACTGAACGCGGATTTTGGCTTCGTACTTGCCGCCGACGTTGGCGAAAGCGTCGTCCGTATAGCCGCGACCAATCTCTCTCCGCGCATTCTTGGCGAGACAACGATCAATATCGACGTCGCGACGGGCCCCCGCACGATTTTGGGCGAGATCGTCAGCGCTGGACGAGGGTTGCTGAAGGAGATCGGCGCGTCGGAGCACGCTTTGCTTGGCGTTGGGCTCAGCCTGCCCGCGCCGGTCAACCATCTCGCAGGGCGCGTCGTCGGCCCGTCGGTCATGCGCGGTTGGGACGACTTTGACATCTGCGGCTTTTTAACTTCGGCGCTCGCCGCGCCCGCTCTTGTCGACAATGACGTCAATCTCATGGCCTTGGCCGAGTACCGCGACCATTGGCGCGACGTCGATCATTTCCTCTTCATCAAGGCGGGAACGGGAATCGGCAGCGGAATCATCACCGAGCACAAGATCTATCGCGGCGGACGCGGCGCCTCCGGCGATATCGGTCATATCCAGTTCGATGCGCCGGATGCGCCGCTCTGCCGCTGCGGCAAGCTCGGCTGCGTCGAAGCGCGCGCGGCCGGATGGGCCATCGCGCGCGATCTTCGGGCGCGCGGCTTTTCCACGCAGAATGGGCGCGACGTGATCGCGCTCCTGGAAAAAGGCGAGCCCGATTGCATTCAGCGCGTGCGCGAGGCGGGCCGCGTGCTCGGCGAGGTTGCCGCCGACGTCGTAAGTATCCTTAATCCAACGACTATCGTCATCGGCGGCGTCTTGTCCCGCGCCGGCGAGCATCTCCTGGTCGGCGTTCGGGAATTGATCTATCGACGCTGCCTGCCGCTCGCCCTCGAAGGCCTCGGCGTCTTCGCAGCGCGGTCGGACGAGCGCGCCGGAATCTTCGGCGCGGCGCATCTTGTCATCGACGCTACGCTATCGCCGGCGGCGCTGGAGAGTACGGTCAGTCGCGTTGGCGGCCGATGAATATCTCGACGGATCGTGACGCGTAGCGGCCGCCGCCGCGATTAATCGCCCTTCAACGCGTTGGCGAATTTGCGCGTGAACCGTGTGAGTTCTTCAACGTCATGTGTAATCGCGCCCGACGCGATCGGCCAAGTCGACGCCGCCGATCGGTCCGAACCGCTCGCGTTCAGAATGGCGCCGCTGTCCGAGGTTGAGCGGGCTTGGCCAAAGTACGACGGCGCTTGCCGGACCGTTATTACTCCGGATGGGAGCCATTGACGATTCGAATTCAAGGCGCCCTCGCTTCCTCCATGAGCTGGGAATTCCTCCGCAACCAGCTTGAAAATTCACTTTCGGCTATCTCGCTTGCGGCGAGCGCGAGCATGGTCGTTGTTGCATCGACCTCGCTGGCCATGAGCGTTCGGGCATTGAGACGGAGAAAAACATAGGCCGTTAGAAACGCTGTACGTTTGTTGCCGTCGACAAAAGGGCGATTGCGTACGACGCCAAAAGCATAAGCTGCTGCGAGGTCGAAAATGTCCGCATTGCCATAAGCATTCAGATTAACAGGGCGTGCCAGCGCGGATTCGAGCAGCGCCGCATCGCGCACACCTGCCGCACC
Source organism: Roseiarcus sp. (assembly GCA_030153205.1). Lineage (GTDB taxonomy): Bacteria > Pseudomonadota > Alphaproteobacteria > Rhizobiales > Beijerinckiaceae > Roseiarcus. Next base: position 10,514 of record JASLHV010000333.1, read on the forward strand.
GCCATGTTCGGCGAGCGAGGCGTCGTGCATTGCTTCCACGACGCTTTTAAGCACCCAAACCGGCGCCTGAGTCACTTGGCGAGTTCGCGCAGCATGTTCCGATA
>JASLHV010000362.1 GCA_030153205.1 Roseiarcus sp.
AGCATACGCGTCGGATCGGCTGAAAGCGTCGTCTTGCCGGTGCCGGAAAGCCCGAAGAAGAGCGCGACTTCGTTGCGGCCGCCGGAATTGGCCGAGCAATGCATCGGCATCACGTCGTGCTCGGGCAGGATGAAGTTGAGATAGGTGAAGACCGCCTTTTTCATCTCGCCGGCGTAGCTGGTGCCGCCGATCAGTACGATGCGGCGGCTGAAGTCGCAGGCGATCACCGTCTCGCTGCGGCAACCATGGCGTTTGGGGTCCGCCTTGAAGGTGGGCAGATCGACGATGGTGAAGTCCGGTACGAAAGAGGCGAGTTCGCCGGCTTCGGGCCGGATCAGCAGATTGCGAATGAACAGGGAATGCCAGGCAAGTTCGGTGAAGACACGCGCCTTGACGCGGAAGGACGGATCGGCGCCGGCGTAAAGGTCCTGCGCGAATAGTTCGCGGCCCTTGGCGTGAGCGATGAAATCGCCGAGCAATGTATCGAAATGCTCGCGCGAGATGGCGTTATTATTGTCCCACCAGATGGATTTTTCGGTCGCCGCGTCGCGCAGGATGAACTTGTCCTTTGGACTGCGGCCGGTGTGAACCCCTGTCTCCGCGACAAGCGCGCCGCCTTGCGCGATCGCCGCCTCGCCGCGCGCCAGCGCCTCGCCATAGAGATGGGGCGCGCGCAGGCTCCAATATACGGCCGACAAATCCTTGAACCCGAATTTATCGGCGCCGTGGGCCGCGTTGTACACCCCTGTCTGTCGCATCCGAACTTCCTCCCTAGCAACGCGCCTTAAAATAACATTAGGGGAGCGCGGATGATATCGCCCGCCCCTGGGAATATTAACGCCTATAACGCGCGGCGGCGAATTCCGGCGCCAGCGCCCGGTAAAGAGATCGAAAGCGGTCGATTCGCGCGGCGAAAGCCTCGATAAGCGCCACATCGGCTTTCGTTTCGTCCAAAACCGGCGGCGCGATGCAGACGTCCTCCGGCATTTCCCCGGTCGCGGCGAGACGGGCGAGCCGCGCCGCGCCGAAAGCCGGGCCAGCGTCGCCGCCCTGATAGCGGACAACGGGCAGATCCAGGGCCGCCGCGATCATTTGCGTCCAAAGCGCGCTTTTGGCCCCGCCGCCGGTCAGTCCAACAGCATCGATCTTTCCTTGGCTGGATTCGATTGCGTCCTTGGCGTCCCTTAAGCTTAACGCCACGCCCTCCATCATCGCCCGGGAAAGCTCCCCGCGACTCGTCGAAGGCGAAAGGCCAAAAAATACGCCGCGCGCCAGCGGATCGTCGTGCGGCGTCCGCTCGCCGGAAAGATAGGGCAAGGCGATGATCGCGCCGGGGCCGCGATAATCCCGGGCCGCCTCGGCTTCGAGCTCCGCCGGCTCCGTGCTGAAAAGCCGCCCCAGAAAGGCGAGCGCTCCGGCGCCATTGAGCATCGCCGCCATCCGATACCAGCGGTTCGGCAGCGCATGCGCGAAACCATGCACCAGCCGTTCGGGCGGCGTCGCGGCATAGCGGTCCTGCGCGACGATCAATTGCGTCGCCGTGCCCAAGGAAATAAAGGCCGCCCCCGCTTTGACGGCGCCAAGGCCGATCGCCCCGACCGCGGCGTCGCCGCCGCCCGCCGCGACGATCGCGCCGCGCTTCAGGCCGAAACGGTCGGCAATGTCGTCGCGCAAGACGCCGGCCGGCGCCGAGCCTTCGACAAGCGGCGGCGCCAGCGCGGGATCGACCCCGCTCGCCGCGAGCGCTTCGTTGGACCATTGACGCGCCGCTTCGTCGAACCACCAGGTCCCGGCGGCGTCGCTCATGTCGGTCGCCTTTTGCCCCGTGAGGGCGAGGCGCAGATAGTCCTTCGGCAGCAGGACGCAGCGGATTTTTTCGAAGATCGCCGGCTCATGCGCGGCGAGCCACATCAGCTTGGGCGCCGTGAACCCCGCCATCGGCTTGACGCCGACGATGGGCGCGAGCTCTCGATGATTCTCGGCGAGCCGCCGCGCTTCGGCGAAAGCGCGCGTGTCATTGTGCAGGATCGCCGGACGCAGCGGCTTGTCCGCTCCATCCAGCACGACGGCGCTATGCATCTGGCCGGAAAAGCCGATCGCCGAGACGCGCGCCATCGCCTGGCGGTTTTCGCGGCCAAGCGTCGCCAGCGCTGCGAACATGGCGCGAAGCCAGTCGTCAGGGTCTTGTTCCGACCAAAGCGGATGAAGGTTGGCGGGCCGATAGGCCTCGGAGGCGGCGGCGAGGACATTCTGCTCCTCATCGACCAGCGCCGCCTTCAACGCAGAGGTCCCGCAATCAAGCCCGAGATAGGTCATTGGCGATGCTTCAACGACCGCAACGGGGGAAGGGGCGCGCCGAGTGCGTTGCCTTCTCCCGCTTGCGGGAGAAGGTGGCGCGAAGCGCCGGAGGAGGGGAAGCCGCGGTGTATGAATTCATTGCATACCCTCCTCACTCCAGCCATTTCGCCACTTCCGCCGCGAAGCTCCCATTCTCCATCGTCATATGCAGCCACTGATCGACGAAAGCCTTCAACGGCTCGTCCCTTGGCATCCAATAGGCTTTCTCGGCGAAGTCGAAAGGCTTGTCGGGATGGATGGCGCAGAGCGCGCCGGGATGGAGCTTCTGCTGATAGCGCGTCTCGGAGGCGTCCGTAATCATCAGATCGGCCTTGCCGGAGGCCAGCGCGTCGAAAATCGTCGTATTGTCGGGATGAAGGGCAATTTGCGCATTGTGAAAATGCGCGCGGTCGAATTTCTCGTTCGTGCCGCCGGGATTGACGATCACGGTCACTTCAGGGCGATCGATGTCGGCGAGGGTCTGGTACTTATCCTTGTCGGCGCAGCGGGCGATCGGGGTCTTGCCTTCGCGCAAATAGGGAATCGAGAAGAACCCTTTCTTCGCGCGCTCGAGCGTGACGGAAACGCCGCCCATCGCAATATCGAAGGCGCCGGCGTCGAAATCCCTGGCCAGCGTCGGCCAGCTTGTCGCGACGAATTCGACTTTCACGCCAAGCGCCGTCGCAAGCGACTGGGCGAGATCGACATCCAGGCCCGTATAGGCGCCGCTCGTCTTATCGAGCGCGGTGAACGGCCGGTAGTCGCCGGTCGTGCCGACGCGCAACACGCCGCGCGCGACAATCTCGTCGAGACGGGAATTCTCAGCAAAAGCGGGGTGGAAAGAGGCGAGGAAAGCGCCGACAACCGATAAAGCGACCCACCGCAAGCAAAATCCTCCCTCGCCCGCTCAAGAGCGGGCGGGCAGGGCCATGTTGCGCGAAGTCGTTTGCGCCGGCAAGGCGGCGGCCGGTCGCGTTTAAAAGGCGCAGGCGCCGTGCGCGAAGGCGCCGCGAATCCTTCGCGAAGAGCCAAGGCCTTCGATGGCGATCGTCGGGCCAGCGCTTACGCCGATCGCTTTGGCGACGATATGGCGCAAGCCATAGAGAATCGGCTGGTCGGCGCCGCGGGCCGCCTCGTCGACATCGTCCCAATCGTCGTCATTGGCGCGCCGGGAGAAATCCTTAACGAGATGCGCCACAAAAGCGCCGGCGGTCAGGTCGGTCTCTCGGGCTTTCTCCGAGACTTTCGCCGCAAACTCGCCGCCAATCGAGATCAGCGCAGCGCGCGCGACGTCAGCGTTTGAACAGGTGTGAACGATCTCACGCACTGTCATGTCAGCCTCCCTCTAAGGCGAATCGAGCAAGAACGCTCTCCAGTCGTGAATCGGTTGCTTCCGGTCCACGGCGTTCTCGTAGAGGTCGAAAACGACTATGCTGTGACCATAGGCGCGCTGCAAAGTGAAATATTTGAGATTGGTATTCGCTTTGTGACAATAGCCACAGGAATGTTAGGCAAGGGCCAGATTTAAGCGCTCTTAAGTATCTCGGCCGACCGCGTCACTTCGAAGCTTTTGTTATAAATTCTCCTAAAGCCAATGATTGGGCGAGGCGACCTCCTCCCCTGCTAAGGGGGGGTGGGGGACCATGCGAAGCATGGTGGAGGGGGTACGGCGGCCCGAGCAAATCCTCAACGCCGCGGGCCCCCCTGGACCGCCCCGCCCGCGGTCGCCTCCCCTGTTTTCACGGCAGAGCATTTTGTCGCATCCCGACAGCACATAGCGAATGTACCTCGCGCCGACGAAAAAAGGCCGCCGCGCATCGTCTGCGCGGCGGCCCAATTAACGCCCGAGCGAAATTACTTCGCGAGAGCCTTGTCGGTCACGGCGTAAGTATAGGCGCCGGTAGGCTCTTTGCTGATGACCGGGTCCGAGCCGCCGGTCAGCAAGGTCTTCACCGTCCGTTCGTAGTCGGCCTTGTCGAGCTTGCCGTCCGAACCTTCGGTGAGCTTGTTGATCTCGCTCATCATCTGCTTTTGGTGATGCTCGGTCTGGGCGCCGGTCGCGTCATTATCGAGCACGATCTTGGCCGCGGCGTCGGAATTGGCGCGCGCCCAGGCCCAGCCCTTCATCGAAGCGCGCACGAAGCGCGCCATCTTGTCGACGAAAGCCGGATCCTTGAGCTTGTCCTCCATCGCGTAGAGGCCGTCCTCGAGCGTCGCGACGCCCTGGTCCTCGTATTTGAAGACGACGAGCTGCTCGGGCTTGTAGCCTGCGTCGATGACCTGCCAATATTCGTTATAGGTCATGGTCGAGATGCAATCGGCCTGCTTCTGCAGCAGCGGATCGACGTTGAAGCCCTGCTTCAGCACCTTGACGCCGCCCGGCGAGCCGTCGGTCTTATAGCCGAGCTTGCTCATCCAGTTGAGGAACGGATATTCGTTACCGTAGAACCAGACGCCAAGCGTACGGTTTTTAAGATCGGCCGGGGTTTTGACGCCGGTCGAGGCGAGGCAAGTCAGCTCGAGACCTGAGTGCTTGAAAGGCTGCGCGATATTGACCAGCGCCACGCCTTTCTCGCGCGTCGCCAAAGCGGCGGGCATCCAGTCAACGACGACATCGGCGCCGCCGCCGGCGATCACCTGTTCGGGCGCGACGTCCGGGCCGCCCGGCTTGATCGTCACGTCGAGATTCTCATCCTTATAGTACCCTTTGTCCTTCGCGACGTAATAGCCGGCGAATTGCGCCTGGGTCACCCATTTCAACTGTAGCGTCACCTTGTCGGCGGCATGCGCGGCGCCGGCGGCGACAAGCGCCGTCGTCGCCATCAAACCAAAGATTGTTTTCCTCATTGCTTCTCTCCTCCACTCCTCAACACTCACGCAGGTCTCTGGCGATAGGATGCGTGCCAGAACGTGACTTGGCGCTCGATCAGCGCAACGACGCCATAGAACAGCGAACCGGTGATCGCGGCGACGACAATCGTCGCCCAGACCATGTCGATATTCATGCGTCCAACTTCGGTATTGATGCGAAATCCCATGCCAACGATCGGCGTGCCAAAGAATTCCGCGACGATGGCGCCGATCATCGCCAGCGTCGAATTGATCTTCAACGCGTTGAAGATGAAAGGCAGCGCGGCGGGCAGACGCAGTTTAGTCAGCGTCTGGCCATAGGTCGCGCCATAGGTCTTCATCAGGTCGCGCTCCATTGAACCGGCGCTGGAAAGGCCAGCGACCGCATTCACCAGCATCGGAAAGAAAGTCATGATCACCACGACCGCGGCCTTGGACTGCCAGTCGAAGCCGAACCACATGACCATGATCGGCGCGACGCCGACGATCGGCAGAGCGGACACCAGGTTGCCGAGCGGCAGCAGGCCGCGCTGCAGGAAGGACGTGCGGTCGATCAGGATGGCGACGATCAGGCCCGAGGCGCAGCCTATGGCGTAGCCGGCGAGCACGCCCTGGATCGTTTGCGCAAAATCGGCGGCGAGCGTCGGGACGGAGGTGACGAGACGCGTGAAAATTTCGCTGGGCGCCGGCAGGATGATCCGCGGCACGCCGAAGCCGCGCACCACCGCCTCCCAGGCGATCAGCACAGCGGCGCCGAACAAGGCCGGCGCGGCCATATCGGAGAGCGCGCGCCCCTTCATTGTGCGTAACCCATCCGCTGCGCCGTGATGCGATCGATCAAGCCGATGATCGCGACCAGCGCCGCCGAAACCGCCGCCGCCGCAAAAAGCGCCGCCCAGATCTGGACGGTCTGGCCATAGTACGACCCCGCCAGAAGGCGGGCGCCGAGGCCGCCATCCTCGCTCTTGGTGACTTCGGCGACGACCGCGCCGACGAGAGCGGCAGCCACCGCCACTTTCATGCTGGCGAAGAAGAAGGGCGCGCTCGCCGGCGCACGGAGCTTGAAGAAAGTCTGCGCCCGCGTCGCCGAATAAGTCCGCATCAAGTCGAGTTGCAAAGGATCGGGCGAGCGTAGGCCTTTGACCATGCCGACTGTGACAGGAAAAAACGAGAGATAGGCGGCGATCACAGCCTTCGGCAGCACGCCGGTAATGTCGAACTGGTTGAGGATGACGACGATCATCGGCGCCAATGCAATGATCGGGATTGTCTGCGAGGCGACGATCCAGGGCATAAGGGATTTATCGAGACCGCGGAGATGGACGACCAATACGGCGAGCAGAATGCCCAAAGTCGAGCCGATGGCGAAGCCGAGAACCGTCTCCTGCACGGTGATCGTCGCGTGATAGACCAGGCTGCGTTTCGAGGATGGGTCTATCTCGAAGATGGTGCGATTGAGCTCGCCGACGATCTGATGCGGCGCCGGCAGCTTCGGCCGCTCCATGTTCCACTCCGCGATCGCCATATCCGTGAAGGAATAAGTCGTATTGTCGTTATTGGCGAAGAGATCGCGCTGCAATTGGGCGTTCATGAAAAGCGCGCCGACGTACCAAAGCACGAGAAGAACCACGACGACGATAGCGACGGGGAGGACGTTTTTCATGCCTCCGCCCCCCTTCCCCCCTGGCGGGGGAAGGCGCCATGCGAAGCATGACGGAGGACGGGGCGTCGTGCGAAGCCCGACGACTTAACGGACTTAAAGTGGGAGCCAAGGGCAATCGGTCGCGCCGCCGTCGCGCTGCGCGCGTTTCCCCTCATCCGGCCAGCTTCGCCGGCCGCCTCCCCCCGCAAGGCGACGAGCGCCCCGTCAATCATAGGAATGCCCCTCCCGCAGTCCGTGCCTCACTCTATTGGCGACTTCGAGAAACTCCGGCGTCTCGCGAATATCCAGCGTACGATCGCGCGGGAAATTGCATTCGATCACGTCATGGATGCGGCCCGGCCGCGGCGACATGACCACGATGCGCGTCGAGAGGAACACAGCTTCGGGAATCGAATGGGTGACGAAGAGCACGGTCTTTTGGGTAACGTCCCAGAGCCGAAGCAATTGCTCGTTGAGCTTGTCGCGAACGATCTCGTCCAATGCGCCGAACGGCTCGTCCATCAGGAGGAGGTCGGGATCGAAGGACAAAGCCCTGGCGATCGAGGCGCGCTGCTGCATGCCGCCGGAAAGCTGCCACGGAAATTTCTTGCCGAAACCGGCGAGATTGACGAGATCGAGCCCCTTGGCGACGCGCTTGTCGCGCTCCGCCCTATCGAAGCCCATGATTTCGAGCGGCAAGGCGATATTACGTTCGACAGTACGCCAAGGATAAAGCGCCGGCGCCTGAAATACGTAGCCATACGCTCGTTTGGCCCGCGCCTCGCCTGGGCTCAGGCCCTTCACGCGAATGGCCCCGCTGGTTGGCGATTCCAAATCCGCGATAACGCGTAAAAGCGTCGTCTTGCCGCAGCCGGAAGGCCCGATGAACGAGACGAATTCACCCCGCTCGATGGCAAGGTCGATATGGCTCAGCGCCTGAACCGGGCCGTCCGCCGTCGTGAAGGTCAGCGACAGATCGGCGACGTCGATGACTCGCTCGGCGGCGACGGTTTGAGCATCCTTTGCGACCGGGCTCAGCATCTCACCGGACGACGCCTTTCGCCGCAGTATGTTTCTTCCAAGCGGCAAGCGCCCGCGCCTCGGCTGGGAAGGGATCGCGCTTGACGAACTTGCCGCGGCCCGGCTCGACCTGGATCTTGCCGTCGCGCCACGGCACTTCGCCGCGCGACAGGGTGAATCGCGGCAGGCCTTGTACTTTCACGCCCTCGAAGACATTGTAGTCGATCGCCGACAGTTGCGTCTGCGCGGATATCGTCTTCGACGCCTTCGGATCCCAGACGACGATATCGGCGTCCGAACCCGGCATAATGGCCCCCTTCTTCGGATAGAGGTTCAAAATCTTGGCGATATTGGTCGAAGTCGCCGCGACGAATTCGTTCATCGTCAGCCGGCCCGTGCCGACGCCATAGGTCCAGAGCACCGGCATGCGATCCTCGAGGCCGCCGGTGCCATTCGGAATTTTGGTGAAATCGTCCTTGCCATAGGCTTTCTGCGCGGTGGTGAAGGCGCAATGGTCGGTCGCCACGACATGGAGCGAACCGGCGCGAAGCCCGTTCCAGAGATCGTCCTGATTCTTCTTGTCGCGGAACGGCGGCGACATCACGCGCCGCGCCGCATGGGTCCAGTCCTTGTTGTAATATTCGCTCTCGTCCAACACGAGATGCTGGATCAGCGGCTCCCCGTAAACCCGCATGCCCTTGCTCCGGGCGCGCCGGATCGCCTCATGCGCCTGGATGCAGGAGACATGGACGATATAGAGCGGACAGCCCGCCTGATCGGCGATCATGATCGCGCGATTGGCCGCCTCGCCCTCGACCTCAGGCGGACGCGACAAAGCGTGGCCTTCGGGGCCTGTGACGCCGGCCTTCATATACTTTTGCTGCAGCATGGCGACGACGTCGCCGTTCTCGGCATGGACGAGCGGCATGGCGCCGAGTTCGGCGCAGCGCTGGAACGAGGCGAACATCTCCTCGTCATTGACCATCAACGCGCCCTTATAGGCCATGAAATGCTTGAAGGTCGTCACGCCCTTCTCGACGACCTTGCCCATGTCCTCGCGCACCTTGTCCGACCAATAGGTGATGCACATGTGGTACGCATAATCGGAGCAGGCCGTCTTCGATTTCTTGTCCCATTCGGCCCAGGCGTCCATCAAGGGCTGGCCATTGCCTGGGATGCAGAAGTCGACGACCATGGTCGTGCCGCCGGAGAGCGCGGCCTTGGTGCCGCTCTCGTAATGATCGGCCGAAGTCGTGCCCATAAAGGGCATTTCGAGATGGGTATGCGGATCGATCCCGCCGGGCATGACGAAACAATCCGTTCCATCGAGCGTTGTATCGCCCTTCAGATTCGGACCGATCGCCGCGATCTTCTCGCCTTCGACGAGAACGTCGGCTTTATAAGTGCGGTCGGCGGCGACCACGGTTCCATCCTTGATGACCAGCGACATCACTTAAGCTCCTCGCACGATCCCCATAAGTCCTTCGCCGTCATTGCGAGCGAAGCGCAGCAATCCATTCGTAAGGCTTCACGCTAGGAATGGATTGCTTCGTCGCGATAGCCCGGCCTTCGGCCGACCATCGCTTCTAAACGGGCGCGCGAAACGCGCCCTGTGGCTCCTCGCAATGATGGGTTCTCAGATAAACCTCACGCGCCTCGCGACTCTGTTCACGCAACAATCTCGGCCTTCTCGAGAACGGCATGCATCAGGACATTGGCGCCCGCCGTCGCCCATTCCTGGCTGATCTCTTCGCTCTCGTTATGGCTGATCCCATCAACGCAAGGCGTGAAGACCATCGACGTCGGCGCGACGCGCGCGATGTAGCAGGCGTCATGCCCGGCGCCGGAAACAATGTCGCGATGCGTAAGCCCAAGATGTTTCGCGGCGCGGCGCACCGCGGCGACGCAGCCTTCGTCGAAAGCCACTGGCGGATAGTAGAAGACCTGCTTCAAATCATAGGTTAGGCCGATCTTCTCGGCGATCTCCTCGACGCCCGCCGTCAATTGCGCGTCCATATCCGACAGCGTGTCGTCGATCGGATGGCGGAATTCGCAGGTCATGAAGACCTCGCCCGGAATGACATTGCGCGAATTGGGATACGGGTTGAGCATGCCGACGGTCGAGACGCCCAGCGGCGCCTTGGAAAGGCCGATCCTATTGACGAGTTCAACGATGCGCGCCGCGCCGAGCAAGGCGTCTTTACGCCGCGGCATCGGCGTCGACCCGGCATGGCTTTCGAATCCGGTCAGTTTGATCTCGTACCAGCGCTGGCCCTGACCATGGGTGACGATTCCGACATCGACGTTCTCGTCTTCGAGAATCGGTCCCTGCTCGATATGCAATTCGAAGAATGCGTGGATCGGCCGGCCGCCGACCGGTTCCGAGCCCTTATAGCCGATGCGCTCCAATTCATCGCCGAGTTTCTTCTTCTCGGCGTCCTCCCGCGAATAGGCGAATTCCTTGGTATAGACGCCGGCGAAAACGCCTGACGAAATCATCGCCGGCGCGTAACGCGAACCTTCTTCATTGGTCCAATTGGCGACTTCGATCGGATGCTTGGTCTTGATCTTGAGGTCGTTGAGCGAACGAACCACTTCGAGCGCGCCGAGAACGCCGAGAACGCCATCGTATTTGCCGCCGGTCGGCTGCGTGTCGAGATGGCTGCCGACCATCACCGGCGGCAGGTGATCTTCGACCCCGGGCCGGCGGGCGAACATATTGCCCATCGCATCGACTTTGACGGCGCAGCCTTCCTTCTCACACCATTGCGTGAAAAGTTCGCGGGCCTGCTTGTCGAGATCGGTGAGCGTGAGGCGTTTATTGCCGCCCTTTGGCGTCGCGCCGATCTTGGCCATTTCCATCAAAGCGTCCCACAGACGCTGGCCATTGATACGCACATTCGACAGGTCAGACACGACGCCGATCCCCTCCACCTTGGAATAACGCTATTATGAATTTGACCAAACGGTCAAATGCCGCAATCTTGGCTTCAGGCGCCGAAATATGCGGCGCCTAAAGCGCCGGTCAATCATTCCGGCGCCGCCTAAAGGGGGAAGCGAAACGGATGTCTAAGGGGCGAGCCTGATGGACGAGCCGGTCGTCAAACTCTCGATTCGGGCTGAGAATAAACGCCTCATTCTGGAGGCGGCTGAGGCTGTCTTTGCCGAGACGGGCTTCAAGGGCGCGACCACCGCCGCCATCGCCGCCCGCGCTGGGGTGCCCAAGGCCAATCTCCACTATTATTTTCCAACTAAGGAAGAACTCTACAGGAGCGTGATCGAACGCGTGCTGACCGCCTGGCTCGCGGCGGCCTCGTCCTTCGACCAGAGCGACGATCCCAGCGAAGCCTTGGCGCGCTACATCGGCGCAAAGATGGATCTGGCGCGCGAGATGCCGCTGTCTTCGCGAATCTGGGCGACCGAAATCATGCGCGGCGCGCCGGCGATCCAGGACTTTCTCGACACAACGCTGACGCAATGGGTCGACGAGCGCTCTCGTATCATTTACCGCTGGATCGCTGAGAACAAGATGCGGCCAATCGAGCCGAAATACCTTTTCTACATGATTTGGGCGACGACCCAGCAATACGCCAATGCCGCGCATGAAATGTCGTCTTTGGAAAATGGGCGTCCCTTAAGCGACGCCCAGTTCGATACGGCCAAGCGCCAGATCATCGAAACGATTATCCGCGGCGTGCTCTAGCCGCCGCGCCGACGAACCGACGACGATTGAGCGCCGCTACTTCGATTTTTTGTCGGGACCATCCAATCCGACGGCATTGCGAAGGCGTTCCGCTTTTTCGGCGGCCACTGCCTGACGCGCCATTTCCCAATGACGGTCGGCGTCCCCCTCGGGGAAACCCTCTTCCTGCCAAATGCGATAAGCGAACTCCCGAATCCGCTCCTCTTCTTCCTGCTCTTTTTCTCTATTCTCGTCGTGCATCATTTTCGGCGTCTCCGTTGTCGCATGAAACGCCGCGCCCGATCGTTAGTTCCGGCCGGCGATCTCGTGAAAATCCGCCTCATGACGCCGCGCGTCGTGCCGAAAAACGAACGGGTCGCGCTGAACCTTGGGGCGCGACCCCTTCGAAACTCAACTCGGCCGTCTCGCGAGTGACAACCAGATTCCGCTACCGATCAGCGCGCTTCCCGAAAGCCGTCCTAGCAGCTTCGCCCGGGACGGCTTCATGAACCACGCCCTGCCGAGCCCTGCGGCGATCGCCCAAGCAGAATCCGTCGCGGCGGCGATGACGACCGAAGCGGCGCACATCGCCGCAAGCTGGGGCCCGGCGGGCAGCGAGGCGTCAATGAACTGCGGAAGGAAGGCGGTGAAAAAGACGATCGTCTTCGGATTGGATAGCGCCACCAAGAGACCGCGGATGAAATAGGCGCGTCCGTTCGCCTCGACGGTTTGGGACGTCTGTCCCGCATGTCGCCAAGCCTGAACGCCCAGCCAAACGAGATAGGCGGCGCCGGTCCAGCGCAGGGCGTCAAATAAAAGCGCCGCATGGCTGACGACCCAGTTCAGCCCGAGCGCGATCGCCGAAATGAGGAGAATATTGCCGGTCGT
>JASLHV010000419.1 GCA_030153205.1 Roseiarcus sp.
GTCCGACACGGCGACGACCTTTTCCTCGGTGGCGTCGGCTTCTTCGAGCGAGACCAGTTCGGCGTCGGCCGGAACGGCTTGATCGTCAGCCTCTTCTTCCTTTTCCTCTGCCCGCTGCGCACGGGTCGTCGCGCCCTGGAAGACCGTGCCGCATTTCGGGCAGACGATAGGATCGCGATTGAGGTCAAAAAACTTCGCGCCGCAATTCTGACATTGGCGCTTGCCGCCGAGCTCAGGTTTCGCCACTTGCGTAAAATCCCTGTTCTGTCCGTGCGCCCTTGACGGGTCCGCCATTCCGGGGGCCCCCGTTAGTCGTCCCTTATGGTCCTGTCAATGTGCTTTATTTTGGTCTTTCGCTCGCCCCGGCGCCCTTGTCGACAGGGGCGGCCGCGAATGGTAGGAGCGCTTTTGAACCTTCCTCGCTCGTTCCTGGAAAGCTGTTGATTTGTCGCATTCTTCGAATGACTTGCCGAGTCCGCTGACCTCTTCGCGCGCCGGCGCTCTGAAAGGTCGCGTCCGACCGCCCGGCGACAAGTCGATTTCGCATCGCGCCTTTATTTTCGGCCTTTTGACCAAGGGGACGACGGAAATCAGCGGCTTGCTCGAGGGCGACGACGTTTTGCGGACGGGCGAGGCCTGCAAGGCGCTTGGCGCGCGGCTGGAGCGGCTTGGCGAGGGACGGTGGCGGGTCAACGGGCTTGGCGTTGGCTCGATCCTTTCGCCGCAGGAGACATTGGATTTCGGCAATGCCGGAACGGGCTCCCGGTTGATGATGGGTGTCGTCGGCGGCCATGGCGTCACGGCGGCCTTCGATGGGGACGCCTCGTTGCGCAAGCGCCCGATGCGCCGCATTCTGGACCCGCTCGCGCTGATGGGCGTTCAGGTCCTGTCGCAAGCCGAAGGCGGGCGCTGTCCTATCGTCATCAAAGGGACGAGCGAACCAACGCCGATCGTTTACCGCACGCCGGTCGCCTCGGCGCAAATCAAGTCTGCGGTGCTGCTGTCGGGATTGAATTCGCCAGGCGAGACGACAGTCGTCGAGAGCGAAGCCTCGCGCGATCATACGGAAAAAATGCTGGCCCATTTCGGCGCAGAGGTCACGGTTGCGGCCGAAGGCGAAAATGGACGTCGGATCAGGCTCAAAGGGCGGCCCGAATTGCGCCCGGCGCCGGTGATTGTTCCTGCCGATCCCTCCTCGGCGGCATTTCCGATCGTTGCGGCTTTGATCGCACCGAACTCGGACGTGGTGGTCGAGGGCGTGATGATGAACCCTTTGCGGACCGGACTCATCGCCACCCTTCTCGAAATGGGGGCGCGAATCGAGACGCTGGAGCGGCGTATCGAAGGCGGCGAGGACGTCGCCGATCTGCGCGTGCGATCTGGCCCTCTCAAAGGCGTCGACGTTCCCGCCGGCCGGGCGCCCTCGATGATCGACGAATATCCGATCTTGGCGGTGGCCGCTGCTTTCGCCGAGGGCGAAACGCGGATGCGCGGCCTGCATGAGCTCCGGGTCAAAGAATCAGATCGGCTGGAGGCTGTCGGAGCGGGCCTTAAGGCCGCCGGCGTCGATTACGCGATCGAAGGCGACGATCTCATCGTGCGGGGCAGGGGCGAGGTGGCAGGGGGAGGCGTGGTGGCCACGCATCTCGATCATCGCATTGCGATGAGCTTTCTCGTGATGGGCCTGGCGTCCGGGCGACCGATGGCGATTGACGATTCGCGGATGATCGCGACCAGCTTTCCAAGCTTCCGGCCGTTGATGGAGGGGCTCGGGGCAAGTTTCGCGTGAGCGCGCCCTACGGTTCGGTGGGAACGTGACGCCATGATCATCGCCATCGACGGGCCGGCGGCCTCGGGCAAAGGGACGCTCGCGCGGCGTCTAGCGGCCCACTACGGTCTGCCGCATCTCGACACGGGATTGCTTTACAGGGCGACGGCGGCGGCGCTCATCGATCATGGCCGCGATCTTCACGACGTCGCCGCCGCTGTTGCCGCGGCGCGCGGCTTGGCTCTGACCGATTTCGACGCGCAACGCCTGCGTCGGCGCGACATGGGCGAGGCGGCCTCGATCGTCGCCGCCATGGAGCCTGTCCGGGCGGCTCTCGTTGCTACGCAACGCGGCTTTGCGGTTCGGCCGGGCGGGGCGGTTCTCGACGGACGGGACATTGGGACGGTGATTTGCCCTGATGCGGATGTGAAAATCTTTGTCGTCGCCAGCCCTGAGGCGCGAGCCCAGCGCCGGGCGCTCGAATTGGCGGGCCAAGGCGACAAATTCGATTATGCGGCGATCCTCGAAGACATCCGCAAACGCGATGCGCGCGATTCAGAGCGCGCCGCTGCGCCGCTAAAGCCCGCCCCCGATGCGATTTTACTCGATACGACAAGACTGAGCATCGAAGCGGCGTTCGAGGCGGCGAAACGGCTGGTCGACGCCCGCGCGCCGTCCAATACGGCCAAAACGCCGGCTGAGCCCTTAAAATCGCCATTTTGAGGCCGGATTCGCCAGCATTGACAAGGGCGCTACCGCCTCCTATCTCAACCTCGTCGAGCGCCGCTGGGAGGCCGTCGATATTTCGCCGATTTCAGTGTGCGTCTCCCCGGTTTTGCTGATGGCGCGTTTGCGGGTTCGCTGTCACGCCGCCGGGACGCTTCGACGCAAGATCGCCGTTGGAGTTGCGCGGCGCCGGTGAGCAAAAGAGACATCCGCCGTTCATCCAAGCGACATTAAATAGAGTGGCATATTCATGATGCGTCCGCGTTGGGTTGCGCGAAGACGGAAAGGTCAACGATGATCGCCTCGGTGCTAAAAAAGGTGTTTGGCTCCTCGAACGATCGCCGTTTGAAGACCTATCGACCGGGCGTCGCCGCAATCAATGCTCTCGAGCCTGAATTTGCGGCATTGAGCGATGCTCAGCTCGCCGAAAAGACGGTCGAATTTCGCGCCGCATTCGCTGCAGGCAAAACGCTCGACGATCTTCTGCCCGAAGCTTTCGCCGTCGTTCGGGAGGCGGCCAAGCGTACGCTCAAGCAGCGCCATTTCGATGTGCAGATGATCGGCGGCATGGTGCTCCACGAGGGCGCCATTGCGGAAATGCGAACCGGCGAAGGCAAGACCTTGGTCGCCACGCTCGCGGTCTATTTGAATGCGCTTTCCGGCAAGGGCGTTCATGTCGTCACCGTCAACGATTACCTCGCCCGCCGCGACGCGGAATGGATGGGCCAGATCTATCGCTTCCTCGGCATGAGCGTCGGCGTAATCGTGCATGGCCTCGATGACAATCAGCGCCGCGAGTCCTATGCTGCCGACATCACCTACGGAACGAACAACGAGTTCGGCTTCGACTATCTTCGCGACAATATGAAGTATGACATGGCCGAGATGGTTCAACGCGGCCACAATTTTGCGATCGTCGACGAAGTGGATTCGATCCTCGTCGACGAGGCGCGGACGCCTCTGATTATCTCGGGGCCGTCCGATGACAAGTCCGATCTCTATAATGCGGTCAATGCGATCATTCCAAGCCTGGCAACGAGCGATTTCGAGCTTGATGAGAAACAGCGTACTGTCAATCTGACCGAAGCGGGCAATGAACATGTCGAGCAATTGCTGCGCGCCGCGGGACTGTTGAAGGAAGAGGCCGCGCTTTACGAGGCCACCAGCGTGACGCTGGTTCATCACGTAAATCAGGCCTTGCGCGCGCATAAATTGTTCCAGCGCGACAAGGACTATATCGTCCGCAATAACGAAGTCGTCATCATCGACGAATTTACCGGCCGCATGATGCCGGGCCGGCGTTATTCGGAAGGGCTGCATCAGGCGCTCGAGGCCAAAGAACACGTGACCGTCCAGCCGGAGAACGTCACGCTGGCCTCGATTACGTTCCAGAATTACTTCCGCCTCTACAAGAAGCTTGCCGGCATGACCGGCACGGCCGCGACGGAGGCGGATGAATTCGCCGAGATTTACAAGCTGGACGTGGTCGAGGTTCCGACCAATCGCGAGATTCAGCGCAAAGACGAAGACGACGAAGTCTATCGGACGTCCACGGAAAAACTGCGCGCGATTCAGCGCGAGATCGAAGCAGCCAATATCGATATGCAGCCCATGCTCGTTGGCACGACGTCGATCGAAAAGTCCGAGCAGTTGGCCGAGTATCTCGAAAAGAGCGGTTATCGGAAAATTGATTTCACGCAGCCAGACGCGCTGCTGGAGCTTTACGCCGCCGCGCGGGTCGGCAAACCCTCCAAGCGCTTCGCTGTTTTGAACGCGCGCTTCCACGAACAGGAGGCCTATATCGTCGCCGAGGCGGGCGTGCCGGGCGCGATCACAATCGCGACCAACATGGCGGGGCGCGGCACCGATATTCAGCTCGGCGGGAATGTCGAGATGCGCGTTGCGCAGGAATGCGCGGGAATGGAGCCGGGCGAGGCGAAGGACGCCAAAGAGGCGGCGATCCGCGAGGAAGTCGCCGCTTTCAAGCAGAAGGCGATCAATGCCGGCGGTCTCTACATTATCGGCACCGAGCGCCATGAAAGCCGACGCATCGACAATCAGTTGCGCGGGCGATCCGGCCGCCAGGGCGATCCGGGCCGATCGAAGTTCTTCCTGTCGTTGCAAGACGATCTGATGCGCATTTTCGGCTCCGAGCGTATGGACGCGATGCTCAAAAGCCTCGGCCTGAAAGAAGACGAGGCGATCGTCCATCGCTGGATCAACAAGGCGTTGGAGAAGGCGCAGCAGAAAGTTGAAGCGCGCAACTTCGACATACGCAAGAACATCCTCAAGTTCGACAATGTGATGAATGATCAGCGCAAGGTGATCTTCGAAGACCGGCGCAAGATGATGGCGCAAGAATCGCTCGAGGCGACGATCGGCGAGATGCGCGCGAATGTCGTCGACGACATCGTGACCAAGCATATTCCACCGGACGCTTATCCCGAGGCTTGGGACGTCGAGGGCTTGAAGACTCAAACGCAGGCGTTGCTCAACCTCGATCTGCCGATCGCCGATTGGGCAAAAGAAGAGGGGATCGCGGACGAAGAGATCAGCGAGCGCATCCACAAAATCGCGGACGAGACTTACGCTGAGCGCGTGGCGCGCAATACACCCGAGGCGATGCGTTACGTCGAGAAGCAAATCACCTTGCAGGCCCTCGACCACCTTTGGCGCGAACATCTCGTCACGCTCGACCATCTCCGCCAAGTCATCGGCTGGCGCAGCATGGCGCAACGCGATCCGCTCAATGAATACAAGTCCGAGGCGTTCGAGCTTTTCAAAACTCTGATCCAACACTGGCACGAGACGGTTACCGCGCAGATGATGCGCGTCGAGGTACGGTTCCAGCCGCCGGAGCCTGCGCCGCCGCCGATGCAATTCCTGCATTCCGATCCATTGACCGGCGAAAACGAGGCGGCATTCGCCTCGGCTCCCGATGGCGTCGTTGCGGGTGAATTTGCAGCCGCCGCGCTTGTGTCGGCGTCAGCCGCGCCGATGGCCGCGGCGGTCGGCGAACGCGATCCGGCTGATAGTTCGACCTGGGGCAAGGTCGGGCGCAACGAGCCTTGCCCTTGCGGTTCTGGGAAGAAGTTCAAACATTGTCACGGCGCGCTTCAGTGATCAGCCTCGATCGGCTCGGCATGACGCGCGGCGACGCTCTGCGCGCGTTGCGCGCGATATTAGCAGAGGCCGGCGTTGAAAATCCGGCATTGGATGCGAAAATCCTCGTACGTGCCGCAGGCAATCTTGCCGCTGAAGATCTCCTCCGCGAACCGGATCATGCGTTGAGCGGCGAAGAAAGGCTCCAACTTGTAGCGATGGCGGAGCGGCGGACCGCTCGCGAGCCCATCTCGAGAATTCTGCAAAAACGAGAGTTCTGGGGTTTGCCGATAAGTGTTTCTTCGAACGTGCTGGATCCGCGATCTGACACCGAAACATTGGTCGAGGCCGTCCTCGAAACCTTTGCGCCGCGTCGCGACGAACCGCTACGAATTCTCGACATCGGCGTAGGGTCCGGCGCGCTGCTTTGCGCATTGCTCAGCGAATTGCCGAATGCTTTCGGACTTGGGCTTGATATATCGCCCCTTGCAGCGCAAGTCGCCCGC
>JASLHV010000477.1 GCA_030153205.1 Roseiarcus sp.
TGATCGCTCATTACGCGCGTCAAATTCACCCGAATGCGCCCGGATACTTTCTAGGCGGGCCTCAGGCGCCCGATTATCGATATGCCGCCGAATACGCCGACCGCACGGGATTCGATTTGAGGTGCGTCGCCATCGACGATCGCGGCGATCCCCTGGCTATGATCAGGGACGTCGTCGCCACGACAGAGGCTTTCGAGCCGAGCGTTATCCGCAACGGGTTTTGCAACTATCTTTTGTCCCGCCGCATCCACGAAAACGGCTTTCGCGTCGCACTTTGCGGCGAGGGCGCGGATGAACTCTTCGCGGGCTATCCGCCCTTGGAAGTCGCTTTCGCAGACGATGCAGCGGTCGGCGGCTTTGTTCGCGACCAGTACGTCGGAAACATGCATCGCGGCAATTTGCAAAGGTTGGATCGCTGCGGCATGCGCTTCCAACTGGAAGTTAGAGAGCCTTTCCTCGACCCCACCGTGGCGACTTATGCTTTGGGGCTTCCGCCCGGAATTTTAGTCGAGTCGGATTCTAGAGGTTTACGCGGCAAGGCGCCGCTGCGCAGTCTTTGGGCGCTGCATCAGGATCGGTTGCCGATCTCTATCCGCGATCGTCTCAAGACGCCGCTTCAGGAGGGCGCCGGGTTCGAAAAAAGCGTCAACGACTCGCCTTGGGCTTGCCTGGCGGAAGATTGGATTTCGGATCGCGATTTTGCCGAAGGCCAGCGGCGTTTCGCCGCTTTCGACCTGCGCAGCAAGGAAGAGTTTCTTTATTTGCGCGAGCTTGCCGAAACGCTCGATGTCGCGCGCGTCCCGCACTTGACGGCAAGGGCCCGCATCGCCATGCCGACGATGAAGAACCCGGGGATGGCGAAACGACATTTAAGCGAGCATTTGTTGGAGGCTTGAGGCGAGGGCATATGGGGCGCTGCGCCAATCTCACTCCGGCGCGGGTCCATTCGCCTCGAGAACTGTCCCGGCGAGGTACAACGAACCGGCGATAAGCACGCGCGGCGGTATGACCCAGTTTCGCGCGGCGAGAAAACGCAGGGCCGCTTCGACGCTGGGCAAGGCGGCGCCTTCGATGCCGACGCTCGCAGCGATTTTAGCGACTTCCTCCGCGGAGCGCGCCGCATGTTCGCCGACGATCGGCACCGCGAGAAGCTCCTGCGCGAGGCCTTTGAAGTGACGGAGAAAGCCCGCCGTGTCCTTCGTCGCCAGCGTGCCGCAAATCATCACCAGTGGCCGCGGCGATTGATCTTCGAAATCCGCCATTGCGGCGGCCAACACACGCCCGCCCCCTTCATTGTGACCGCCGTCGAGCCAAAGTTCAGCCCGCGATGGCGCAACATCGAGCAGCGGCCCACTTCGCAGCCTTTGCAATCGCGCAGGCCATTCCGCCTCGCTGAGACCCCGCTCGATCAATCTCGGCGTTGCGATATTGCCAAGCGCGCGAAGCGTCGCAATGGCGTTGGCGGCGTTACCATGTTGGTGGCGCCCGCGCAGCCGCGGCAGCGGCAAATCGAGCAGTCCGAATTCGTCCTCGTAAACGAGACGACCGTTCTCTTCGCGGATCGAGTAGTCTTGTCCCCCGATTGTCAGCGGCGCGCCGATCGTCCGCGCTTCTTTCTCAATGACTGCGAAGGCTAGCGGATCTTGCTCTGCGATAATCGCGGGCGCGCCTCTCTTTAAAATTCCCGCCTTCTCGTAGGCGATCTTATCGATCGTGTCGCCGAGAAATTCCTGATGATCGATCGAGATCGGGGTGATCACCGTCGCCGCCGGCTTTTCGATCACATTCGTGGCGTCGTAACGCCCGCCAAGTCCAACTTCGAGCAGAAGATAATCCGCGGGCGTTTCGCTGAACAAAAGGAACGCCGCGGCCGTCGTGATTTCAAAAACGGTGATCGGCCTTCCGTCGTTGACGCGCTCGCAACGATCAAAAGCTTCGGTGAGATGCTCATCGTCAACGAGATTGCCGGCGAGACGGACGCGCTCATTGAAACGTACGAGATGCGGCGACGTATAGACATGCACGCGCTTGTCCGCCGCTTCGAGCGCAGCGCGCATGAAGGCGATGGTCGAGCCCTTGCCATTGGTGCCCGCGACATGGACGACCGGTGGCAATTTTTTATGTGGCGCGCCGAGTTCCTCGAGCAAAAGCTCAATGCGGCCGAGCGAGAGGTCGATCTTCTTTGGATGGAGGGGAGCGAAACGCGTCAGGATCGCGTCTTGCGGTTTCGTCAAAGGCTTCGCTCCTAAAGCTTCTCGCTCAAGCCGCCGCCGCGACCGGCGCGGGGGCTAGCAGCTTGCACAGACGCGCCAAGGTTGGGCGCAATTCATGGCGCGGCACGACCATATCGACCATGCCGTGTTTCTTGAGATATTCGGCGCGCTGGAAACCCTCCGGCAGACGTTCGCGGATCGTCTGCTCGATGACGCGAGCGCCGGCGAAGCCGACCACGGCGCCAGGCTCAGCGACATGAATATCGCCGAGCATCGCATAAGAGGCGGTGACGCCGCCGGTCGTCGGATTGGTGAGTACGACGATATAGGGAAGTTTGGCGGCGCGAAGGCGCTGCACCGCGACGGTCGTGCGCGGCATTTGCATCAAAGAGAACATGCCTTCCTGCATGCGCGCGCCGCCGGAGGCTGTGAAGATGATAAAGGGTGTATGACGCTCGATCGCCGCCGTCATCCCGGCGATGATCGCTTCGCCCGCCGCCATGCCCAGCGTGCCGCCTTGGAAGGCGAAATCCTGGACCGCGACGGTGACGCTTGTACCCTCCAGTCCGCCGACAGCGAGCGTGATCGAATCGGCCGAACCGGTCTTGGTGCGATATTCCTTGAGCCGATCGATGTAGCGCTTCACATCGCGAAATTTAAGCGGGTCGGCCGGCACTTCCGGCGTCGGCAGCTCCTCATATTTGCCTTCGTCGAAAAAGCTCGCCAGACGCGCCTTAGCTGCAATCGGCATGTGATAGCCGGAGCCCGGCACCACGAAGAGGTTGGCCTCGAGGTCCTTATGGAAAACGAGTTGGCCGCTCTCCGGGCACTTGACCCACAGGTTTTCCGGCGTGTCGCGCCGCAGAAAGGAGCGGATTTTCGGCGGCACAACGTCCGACATCCAGTTCATGAAACGCCTCTCCTAAAAAATTGCACGATTAAGCGACGACGGCCGCCTTGGCGGCGCCGCGGACGCCCTCGGCTAGTTCCTTCACCAAAGCGGTCACTGCGCCCAACGTCTTGGCGCTCGGCTTGCCGTCAATGAGCGAGGCCTTGATGGCGTCCACCAAAGCCGAGCCGACCACGACCCCGTCAGCCTTGGCGGCGATCGCCGCCGCGCTGGAGGCGTTTTTGACGCCGAAACCGACCGCCACAGGCAAATGGCTATGGCGCTTTAATCGCGCAACAGCCGCGCCGACTTTATCGGCGTCGGGCGCTGCCGAGCCCGTGATTCCCGTAATCGACACGTAGTAGACGAAGCCGGACGTATTGGCGAGCACTGCCGGCAGGCGCTTGTCGTCCGTCGTCGGCGTCGCAAGGCGGATGAAATTCACGCCAGCCTTCAGGGCCGGCAGACACAGCTCTTCGTCCTCCTCCGGCGGCAAGTCGACGACGATGAGGCCATCGACGCCGGCCGACTTGGCGTCGCTTAAAAAGGCTTCGACGCCATAGACATAGATCGGATTGTAATAGCCCATCAAGACGAGTGGCGTATCCGGATCGCCTTTGCGGAATTCGGCAACCATCGCCAGGGTCTTGCGCATGGTCTGGCCACCCTGGAGCGCGCGCAGCCCCGACGCCTGGATCGCCGG
>JASLHV010000487.1 GCA_030153205.1 Roseiarcus sp.
CGGGGCCATTTGGCGTGTCGGATATCGAGTAGAAACGAGCATCCGCTGAAACCTCGGACGCCGATCGATCCGGCCTTTCCGAGTCATTACGCCACAACAGTTGTAGTTTATTATTCTTCAGTTCGAATCCGGCCGAATCAACGTGCGTCGTGTCGGCGTCGCTGCTACCCGCGTCCTTGCCGAGCACCAGGTAACGGCCGTCGAAAGCGAACGCGCTCAACGAGACGCCGGCCCATTCCGACGGAATTCTGACGATTAGCGAAACTGACGAATGAGTCAGATCCCAAATTTTCACAAGGTCGTAAATAGTACCGTCTTCATCCGTTTCCTGATCCGGCGTCATTCCGAATATAAGAGCGTAGTGTCCATCGGGACTCTTGATAATTCTTCCGACATTCGTTGGATTTGGAAACTGTTCGGTCAGCCCATGATTTTTCAAAAACCCGCTAATCGGACTAAGGAATGTACCCTGATCGCCGGCCTCTGCGGTGCGATCTTCTTTGAGATGATCAATTTTATGAATACTGGGGTATTCGAGCCGATATAACGAAGCGTCCAGGAATGCTCGGCTGAGCTTTTCGCCGGTGGCCGCGTTCCAGCCGAGACGCTGGCTTCTCTCGTCCACCGCCTCAACGATTTGGCCATCCTGCGAAATCGATAGGTCCGTCAGGGCGCCGCCATCTGTCCTCAACATGCGCAGGATGGCCCCGGTCTGCATGTCCATGATCCGAACGCCAGAGTCCTTACTATAGGCTGCGAACCACTGGCGGTTCGGCGCAATGACAAAAGCCGTGACCGGGTCCTCGTCGATGACTTGTGGCGTCGCAATAAACCCTGCGAATGGTCCCTGTATCGTGACCGACCCAGGTCGGCCAGCGTCGATCAGACGATCGAGCAAGCCGTCGGCGTCCGCAGGCGACGCAGCGCCGATTACGGCGTTCGCAAGCCAGACGCTTCTGATGAGGCGCAAAAGGCAATATCTGATCATAACGCGCAATGCCGAGAACAAGATTGTGTAACGATCGAAATTGAATCTGGAATTAAAGAAACGCGCGCCTAAGGGAGACGAGTGAAAAAAGACACAAGGATTAACAAGCTAATCCTTCAATCGTTAAGTCAACCGACCTACCTATCCGTATAATCTCAGTTCTTCAGCGAGAACATCCGCGCATCGACTTCAAGTCAGCCCATAAGCCGCTTCGACAAGGTACGGCCCGCCACCGGTGGAGGTGCGCGAAGAGAAAAGCACAAAGCGCTTGGCGACGAATTGGCGCGACGGAAAATAGCCGCGGGCGCTTAGATAATCGGCGACCGCATGGATCGACGTCGCGCGCAGACGGGCTAACGTGACATGCGGCGTATATTTGCGCGGCGCAGGCTCAAGTCCGACCCGGCGCAAGCGCCGCTCCTGGTCGGCTTGGAGTTCGACCAGCGGCGCCGTCGGCTTGACCTTGGCGACGATGGCGCGCGGTTTATCGGCGCCGAACCAACTGAGGCTATCGAGCGTCACGGTGAAAGACGGACGCTCGATCTCATCAAGAATCGCAGCCGCCTCGTTCGCCATGCGGTCATCGATATCGCCGATGAAACGCAGGGTTATGTGATAGTTTTCAACATCGATCCAGCGCGCGCCTGCAACACCGCCGCGCAGCATCGCCAAATCTGCTGCAACTTCGGAGGGGATTTCGAGGCCGGTGAACAGGCGGGGCATGAAATTTTGCCTCTTGATCGCCGCGGCGGGCCGAATCGTTTCGCAAGAGAAACTATCGAAAGCTTCTGTCTATGACGACGCCATGACGGCGGCCGCAAACTCCGTTCCGCAAAAACTCTGTCTCAATGGAAGAAATAGGCGAGGCCGATGCGGAACGTGTCGTTGCTCAGCCTCTGCGAGCAGCAGGTATCCGTGTCGAGATGGGTATCCTCGTTGTTTATCGAGCGGGAATAGAGATATTCCGCGCGCAGCGCCAAACGTTCGGTGAGCATATAGTCCGCACCGACGCCGACGTTCCACGTCAGGGATGAAACAAGGCCCTGATTGTTGTTGTTGATCAGATCGAGTTGCTGACTTTGTCCGAAACCGACGCCGGCGGCGAAAAAGGGGAGCAGGCGGCCGAAGGCATAGCCGACGCGACCGCGGACATCGCTCTCGGTATATTCACGATAATGGGTCGAGAGTGCGCCGGGTTGCGCTCCATGGCCCGTGACATCCCCCAGCATCGTCGCGCCTTCGATCCCGAGCACCGTCTGGCCGAACATCCAATTGTGACCGGTATAGACTCCGCCAATGGGGCCTGAGGCGGGAAATCTCGTGGCGGCGCCCATGCCGCTGGTCCTGATCGATTGCCAGGCCCCGCCGCCGAGCACGCCCACATAGTCGCCTGACCAATCGATCACGTCGGGACTGGCGGGCCGTTTCCAGGTATTGTCCAAGCCTGAAATGAGAGCGAAGCGCACTGTATGCGACGAGAGGCCGGTCCGCATGACCGGGCCGTTGAGCGTGTAAGTGCTCGTCGGGTAGGAATCGTAGAGATATTCGCCACGAAGCACCGACTGCCCGAGGATCGGCAAGGACACTTTGAAGTCGACGCCGGCGCCGACAGTGAAGCCGACGCTGTTTTGCGTGTCGCCGTCGTATTGCAGCGGCGCCTGCTGGTATTGCTGAATGCGACCGTAAGCGACGCCGCCGGCAATATAGGGCATATACCAGCCGAGATCATAGCCAAGCCGCGCGCGTCCATACAGCGAGTAAATATTTTGGACCGCATTGGCGACGAGGCCGGGAGACGCGCCGAAACTCTGCTTGCCGTAGTTGGAGGCGAGATCGCCTTCGAGGCCGTATACGATGGCCCCACTTTGCCAATTATAGCCGACGAGGACGCCGTCCATCAGGCCCGCCTCCGAGGCGGTGGCCGAATGCCCTTCCCGAGTCGTGGCCACCCCATAGGTGACGCCGACGAGCGAGCCCGCGTAAAGGCCAGCCCAGCCGCCGTTCATCATCGTCATGATCGGCGGGGCCGGCTTCGACGTGGGCAAATCCGCGGCGAGCGCCGCCATGGGCGCCAGGATCGCCAGATTGAGCCCGACATAGAGAAGCTTGTTTCGCATTCCGACGCCGCTTTCCTCGCCGTTTCACACACGGGGCGCGATTCGCTCTCGGAGCGCCCCACAAACCCACCGCCCTAATAACACCATGCAATGGCCAAATGGGCAACCGGTTGAAGGCGCTTTGCTGGAATGTGTTGCTTAAAGATCAATGCGCCTGTCTATCGGCCAGGGCCGCCGCAATCCTCAGTTCCATTTCGTCAGCCAGGGATTTCGCCAGTCGAATTTCGGCGTCGCGCGCCGCCCTCAGATTCGAAAAGCGATTGACGGAAAGATCATAGACCGCTGAGGAGGTCGCTTCGCTGGAGATAATCGGTTTGCCGCCGGCGTAAGGCGAAAGATCGTATTTGGCGGTCACGGTCAAAGTGGCGGCTGAGGCGGCGCCGATTTGCGATTCAATCGTCGGCGTCGTCGTATTTTCTTTTGTCACGATGGCAAGCTTGTATTTCGGCGTCCCCGGCGTGCCCGTTCCATTGAGATTAAAAATCAAATCGTTCCGCAGGTAGTGGCCGATGCGATCTTGACGATCGAGCTCCGGATTTATGCCGAGCGCGTCAGACTTGCCCGCGCCCTTGTCCGGCGCCGGATTGACCTGGGCGATCTCAATGGCGCGCATGTCCTCGACCAAGCCAGGGTGAGCCGCCTCGCTATAAAGCGGCTGGAGGCACCCGCCGGCCGAAAGCGCCAGCGCCATGGCGCCTGCCAGCCTCAAGGCGTCAGACGACGACATTGACGATCCTTTGCGGCACGACGATCACCTTCTTGACCGGCTTATTATCAATCCTCCGCCGCACCGCGTCGAGTGCCAAGGCGGCCGCCCTGACCGTCTCCTCGTTGGCGTCGCGCTCGATCGTCAGATCGGCGCATTTGCGGCCGTTGACCTGGACAGGAACCGTGATCGTCGCGGTAACGATGAGCTGACGATCGCTGTCGGGCCAGGGCGTCGCCGAAACCGGCGTCGCGTGGCCCAAAACCGCCCAGCATTCCTCGGCAAGATGCGGCATCATCGGCGCAAAGAGCTGGACCAGAATATCGCCCGCCTCGGCGAAGGCGAAACGCAAGTCATCGGCGACGGAGGCTGTTTCAACCGCGCCAATCGCCGCGCCCAGCGTATTGCCGAGCTCATAGATCGTCGCAATGCAGACGTTGAAACGCAGCTTTTCGATGTCGTCCTCGACCTTGGCGAGGGCGCTGTGGGCGGCGCGACGGATCGCCAGCGCCTCCGCTGAGAAGGCGGTCGGCTTGGCGGCCCGCGCTCCGCCGGCGATCCGCGCGATTTCGCCGGCGAGCCGCCACAGTCGTTGCGACTGCCGCGCAGCGCCTTGAACGCCGGCCTCTGACCAAATGACGTCACGGTCAGGCGGCGAATCCGAGAGCATGAACCAACGCGCCGTATCGGCGCCATAGGTCGTGATAATGTCGTCGGGGTCGACCGTGTTGCGCTTCGACTTCGACATTTTCTCGATCGGACCGATCTCGATCGGCGCGCCGCCGTCAAGCAGGTATGCCTGCCGTCCGCCGGCGCCGGACTCGATCCGCACATCGGCCGGCGCGATCCACTCGCCGTTCCGCGAGCGGTACGTCTCATGCACGACCATGCCCTGCGTGAAAAGCCCCGCGAAGGGCTCGTCCATGTCGAGATGGCCGCAGCGCCGCATCGCGCGCGTGAAGAAGCGCGAATAGAGCAGATGCAGAATCGCATGCTCCACGCCGCCGATATATTGATCGACCGGCAGCCAGCGATTGACGACCGCCGGCGTCGTCGGCGCGGAAGCATTCTGTGGATCGGTGAAGCGCGCGAAATACCAAGACGAATCGACGAACGTATCCATCGTATCCGTCTCGCGCAGCGCCGGCTTGCCGCAAGTCGGGCAGGCGACGTGTTTCCAGGTCGGGTGGCGATCCAGCGGATTGCCCGGCGCATCGAAGGTGACGTCCGCCGGCAGTTCGACCGGCAGATCCTTTTCAGGAACCGGCACGACGCCGCATGTTTCGCAATGGATGACCGGGATCGGACAACCCCAGTAGCGCTGGCGCGAAATGCCCCAGTCGCGCAATTTATAATTGACCTGGCGCTTGCCCTGCGGTCGCCCATCAAGGCTCTGCGCGGCGAGGCGACGGGCGGCCTCCTCGAAGGCATCCTTGGTCGTCATGCCGTCGAGGAAGCGGGAATTGATCATCCGCCCGTCGCCGTCATAGGCCTCGGTGGTGATCGTGAAAGTCGTGGGATCGACATCAGGCGGGCAGACGACCGGCGTGACGCCCAAGCCATAGGCGTTGACGAAATCGAGGTCGCGCTGGTCATGGGCGGGACAGCCGAAGATCGCGCCGGTTCCGTAGTCCATGAGTACGAAATTCGCGACATAGACCGGCAGCCGCCAATTGGGATCGAAAGGATGGATGGCCTTGATCCCTGTGTCGTAGCCCTTCTTCTCCGCGGTTTCGATCACCGCCAGCGACGTGCCGACGCGCTTACATTCTTCGATAAAGGCCGCGAGCTTTTCATCGCGGGCCGCGGCGGCGGCCGCGAGCGGATGATCCGGCGCAAGCGCCATGAACTTCGCGCCGAACAAAGTGTCGGGCCTCGTCGTGTAGATTTCCGACTCTGTGAAACCTGACGGCGCGGTCTTAGGGTCGAGCGCGAAGCGAACCAGCAAGCCTTCCGAGCGGCCGATCCAATTGTGCTGCATCAGCCGCACTTTCTCCGGCCAGCGATCGAGCGTCTCCAGCGCTTGCAGAAGATCTTCCGAATAGTCCGTGATCTTGAGGAACCATTGCGTCAGCTCGCGCTGGACGACGACCGCGCCGGAGCGCCAGCCGCGCCCTTCGATCACCTGTTCGTTGGCGAGGACGGTCTGGTCGACGGGGTCCCAATTGACCTTCGACTTTTTGCGCGCGACCAGGCCGGCGGCGAGAAAATCCAGGAAGAGTTTCTGTTGATGGCGATAGTAGCTCGGATCGCAGGTGGCGATTTCGCGCGACCAGTCGAGCGACAGACCCATGCTTTTGAGCTGGCGACGCATCGTGTCGATATTCGAGTAAGTCCATGTCGCCGGATGCGACTTGTTCTGCATCGCGGCGTTCTCCGCCGGCATGCCGAAAGCATCCCAGCCCATCGGATGCAGCACATTGAAGCCGCGGGCGCGCTTATAGCGAGCGACGACGTCGCCCATCGCGTAATTGCGGACATGGCCCATATGAATGCGCCCCGACGGATAGGGGAACATTTCCAGGACATAGTAGTGGGGACGCGGGTCGTCGTTCCGGGTCGTGAACGTCCCGCGCTCAGCCCAGATCTTTTGCCACTTCTGCTCCGCCTCGCGGGCGTTATAACGCTCAACCGCCATGTCAGGTCTTTGAAATCCGTCGAGATTCGCGGCCCTCCGGCGCGCGCCGGGGGAACAAGCATGATTTGATCTTGGCGGTCAAATATTAGCAGCCGCCGGATGTTGACCGCTCTTTTCGGCTGCGACAGGGTCGTTTAAGCCGAGAAACCCTTTGAGGACCTGCGATGACCTATGTCGTGCGCGAGCCGGTTCTGCTTCCAACGCCGATCGCCGCGTTAAGACCGACCCAGATGACGGTCGGCATGCGCGAAGTCACGGCGAAACGCAAAGCTTGGCGCGCGCATGATCCGAAAAAGCGCGTCGAGTTCCTCCGCCACCACATGATCCCGGTGATCCTTGGTCCTGGGAAGCAGCACTTCGTCATCGACCACCACCATCTCGCTCGGGCGTTGTATGACGAGGGCCAGAAAGACGTTTTTGTCATCATCGTCTCCGACCTTCATAAGCTGGACGAAGGGGCGTTTTGGACCGTATTGGACTTCCGCGCCTGGACCCATCCCTATGACGCTCGCGGCAAACGCCGCGACTTCGCCGACCTGCCCAAATCGGTGAAGGGGTTGAAGGACGACCCGTTCCGCTCCCTCGCTGGCGAACTCCGACTCCTCGGCGGCTACGCCAAGGACACGACGCCGTTCTCGGAATTTCTATGGGCCGACTTTTTGCGTCGCCGGATCAAGGCCAAAGCGCTCGGGAACAATTTCGATTCGACGCTCGAGAAGGCGCTGGCGTTGGCGAAATCGCCGGACGCGGATTACTTGCCCGGCTGGTGCGGGCCGCGCCAGTAATCGTACCACGACGCGTTCCGCAGAATCCGAGCGCGTCAAATGAGCGCCTGGCGCCTTTTTTTGGCGCTGCTCAACTTTCGCAGCCCGGACACCAAAATCTATTTTCGGGGCCGGCATGTGAATTGCATCGGCGACGTCGTCTTGTTGAGGCTACAGCTCCCCGACGGGAGGCTCCAGGAGGCGCATATGTCAGCCGGACCGAGTATTACTGACCAATCCGTTCT
>JASLHV010000499.1 GCA_030153205.1 Roseiarcus sp.
GCGCAGGATGTCATGCAGCTCTCGGGCGGCAACCAGCAGAAGCTCGCGTTCGGAAGATGGCTCATCCACATTGACAATGAAACGGGTTCAATTCCGCTGCTGCTCTTGGACAACCCCACCGAAGGCGTCGATGTCGGCAGCAAGGCCGAACTTTATGGGCTGATTCGTCGTTTCGCGGAGCAAGGCGCCGCCGTACTGATCGCTAGCGCGGAGTTTGGCGAGCTGATTGAACTTTGCGATCGAATTTATTGCATAGCCAATGGCGCACTTGGCGTGTGTTTGGACCGCCAGGATTTTTCTGAAGAGCGCCTATTGCTTGAGGTGAACTGATCATGACAACAGCGACAACGTCCTCTGCGGCGGCGACTGGCTTTGATCGCCGCGCCATTGTAGCGCGCTACGGCACCGTATTGGCGGCGATTGTCATTTTTGCTGCCTTCGCCTTGGCGAGCGACCGGTTTTTGTCAATCAACAACATCAGCAACATCCTGATTCAAATCTCGGTGCTGATGATCGTATCGTCCGGCCTCACGGTCGCCGTCGCGAGCGGTGAGTTCGACTTATCTGTTGGACAGGTAGCGAGCCTGTCCGGCGTCCTGGTGGCCGGCCTGATGATCTGGTCAGGACTATCGGTCGCGGCCGCGATGGCGCTCGCGATCGGATCGGGCGTGGTGATAGGCGTCATCAACGGATTGCTTGTCACACGTCTGCGTATTCCCTCGCTCATCGCCACGCTGGCGATGGGGCCGATGGCGCTCGGGCTCAACTACGCCTACACGAACGGCGATTCGATCTACGCGAGCATGCCGCCCGCCTTCTATTATATCGCGACGGGCAAGGTCGGACTCTTGCCCGTGCCGGTGATCATCGCTCTGGTGACCGTCGGCCTCTTCTACGTACTGCTCAATAAGACGCGACTTGGCCGCGGCGTGGTCGCGACCGGAGCCAACATCCAGGCGGCGCGATTGTCCGGCATCCCGGTCAACCGCTGTCGGCTGGTCGCCCTTGCGCTATCGGGCCTCGGTGCGGCGATGGGCGGGGTGATGCTGACGGCGCGGCTTGGCACCGGTCAGTCAGGGGCCGGCGATGCCTACTTGCTGGACAGCCTGACAGCGGTTTTTCTCGGTATGACCGCGTTCAAGCCAGGCCGCGCCACCGTGCAAGGCACCTTGGTCGGCACAGTGATCATCGGCATGCTGGACAACGGTCTGAATCTGCTTGGCGCGCCCTTCTATCTGCAGAACGAAGTACGCGGGGTCGTGATGGTGGCGGCGGTCAGCCTTGCTGTCTTGCGCAGCGAGATCCGGTTTTTCTGATGAACGACGCGGCTTTTGGCGCCATTGGCAAATTCAGGCTCGACGGCCGGAAAGCGCTCGTCACCGGCGGCCACCGCCGTATTGTTCCTCGCCTCGGACGCGGCGAGTTTCGTGACGGGCTCCATCATCACGGTCGACGGCGGCTACACCTGCTGGTGAAACATAGGAGAAGGTACGATGAGTGCGAATGAGAACGAGAGGGTGGCTCTCGTCACCGGCGCGAGCCGCGGCATCGGTCGCGCCGCGGCGCTTGGATTGGCCGACGCCGGCTTCGATGTGGTGCTGAACGACGTCCCGCGGCAGGAAGGCGAACTCCGGGCTGTGAAGGCTGAAATCGAGGCCAAGGGCCGACGTGCGTTCGTGGCGCTTGCCGATGTCAGTAAGAAGGCCGAGGTACGAACAATGGTCGAACAGGCCATCGAAGACGCCGGGCATATCGACGCTGTCGTCAACAACGCCGGCATCCTGATCAGCAACTCTGTGGAAAATCTCGAAGAGGAGCAGTGGGACGCTGTGCTTGATGTCAATGCCAAGGGCACTTTCCTTGTGACACAGGCGCTCCTCCCTCATATGCGCGCGCGCCGTTACGGTCGCATCGTCAATATCGCCTCGATCGGCGGCAAGCATGGCGCGCCGCTCCAGGCGCATTACTCGGCGTCGAAAGCGGCCGTGATGGGCTTCACCCGCGTACTCGCCCAAGAGGTCGGCCCGGACGGCATTACCGCCAATTGCGTCTGTCCCGGCATCATCGTAACCGAGATGGGTCGAACAAATTTGGCCGATCGCGCCAATGCCGACAAATGGATCGGGATCACCGCGTTGCGTCGACTGGGCCAGCCGGAAGATGTCGCCGGGCCGATCGCATTCCTGGCGTCGGACGCCTCGGCGTTCGTTACTGGTCAGACGCTCAACGTCTGCGGCGGCATTGTACTGAGTTGACGGTGAGTTGTACGTTAAAGCCAACTTAAGATACGCGAGCGATTATTTAATTTCTTTGGCGACAATGGCACGATAGTCTTCACGCCACAGCGAAACTTGGCGATGCTCATAAACGCGCCAAAGCGGCGAGAGTCTCCGTACGCTTTGGCATTGGCGCAATCGCGCCATAACCCCGCGTTGAAAGCGCTGCGGCGACTGTCGCAAAACGCGCGGCGGCGAAAGGATCGTTGACGTTCAAATATTCAGCGAGAAAGGCGCCGTCGAACGTATCGCCGGCGCCGGTGGCGTCTATGGCCTCGACGGTAATTGACGCGATGCGTTCTCGCCGCGTGGGCGTGGCGACCAACGCGCCGTCCTTGCCGAGTGTCAGGGCAACGATTTTCGCGCCGAGTTTTAGATAGAAATCGACGATGGCGTCGGGCGTTTCCAGGCCGGTCAGAAGTCGCGCGTCGTCGAGGCCGGGTAGGGCGATGTCGACTCGGCTCATCGCCTCATGGATGACCGCTTTCGCGCGCGTCAGCGGCCAGAGCTTCAGCCGCAAATTCGTATCATAGGAGACAAGCACGTTCGCCCTCTTGGCGATGTCGATCGCTGCGAAAACAGCGTCCGCGGCCGAGGAGGAGATCGCCTGACTGATCCCCGAGAGATGAAGCACGCGCGCCGCGCGAATGTAATCCGTTGGTACATCCGCTTCAGTGATGCGGCTCGCAGCGGAACCGGCGCGCAAATAGGAGAAATCATGGCCGTTTGCGCCATGCGTCACAAAATAGAGGCCGGTATGCGCGGCCCCGTTGACGATGACCTTGCTCGAATCGACGCCTTCGCGCGCCCAAAGCCCGACCAAAGCTTCACCGAAACGATCCGCGCCAATGGCGGTGAAATAGCCCACGTTAGCTCCCGAGCGGGCTGCCGCGATCATCGCATTGGACGTATCGCCGCCGAAGCCGGCGACGAAATGTTCCGAGCCGCGCGGCTGGTTGAGTTCATAGAGCGGCTCACCGATAGCGACGATGTGAGGAGACATGATTAGCCTGAGGAGGAGGACGTGTTCCTGCGGATGGCCTCGCCCGCTGATCCAGGCTTGTCAAGGAAGCGCTGGATTGCACGCGAACCCACGAATGAAATTATGAGATTTATTTTACAGAAATAACTGGTGGGCAGCTTCCTACTTGACGAGCCTTTAGCGCAACCTATCATACAGGTCAAATAGGTGAGACATATAGAGATGTTTGGGGAGTATCGCCTCGCCGACCGAGTCGCCGCCTATCTGCGCGACATCATCCAGAAATCAAATATGCGTCCCGGCGATCGTCTTCCCGGGAAGGCCGAGATCAGTCGTGGGGTGCTCGGCGTTCAGTCGGTTCATCTCGACATCATCGCGGCCGCGAACGGCGTACGTGCGCGCCCCGGCGACATCATCGTGGGAGATATCGATGGCGTCGGCGTAATCCCGGCGGCCAACGCCGAAGACGCGTCGCTCAGGCTCTCAACAAAGTGAAGGGCGAGGAAACCGTCCGCGCCATGATCGAAGCCGGTCACACGACTCAACATATCTTCGACGAAAAAGGCATTATGTAAGTTACTACGCCGCTTATTGACCAACAATAAATTTGAGGAACGCCCCTATGAAATTGAACCGTTGGGGAATGGTGTACTTTCTTGCCGGCTGCGGCGCCGTAAATTATACAGATAGAGCGGCCTTCGGTCTTGCCGCCCCGATGTTCAGCAAGGAACTGGACATCGGCCC
>JASLHV010000044.1 GCA_030153205.1 Roseiarcus sp.
CTTGCCGCGTCGTTTCTTGCGCCGCTCGTCCTAACGAACGGACTGGGCCTCTCGCCCATTTATGCGACCTTGATGGCCTGCATCGTGACGCCTCCGATCAACTATCTCGCGATGCGAGGGCTGGTTTTTTGTCATCCGAAATTGCGCGGCGGATCCGCGTGAGCACGAACGCGTCATCGACATTGAAATGGCCCGTCGCCTTTCCACGAATCGGCGAAGGACAGGCTCAATGGTCAGCCCTTGTCATCTTTGTCTTCACAATCGCCGTACAATGCGCGGTCGGTACGCCCAGCGATACATCCTGGCTGATCACAGTCTGTGAAAAAATACTCGAGGGACATCGTCTCTATGTCGATATCGCGGAGGTTAATCCGCCAGGGGCGGTCTTCCTCTACATGCCGGCCGTCTGGATCGCGCATGTCACGAATGTCCGTCCAGAATTCGCCGTCGCTACTTTCGTCTTTGTTTCGATTGGGGGCAGCCTTGCGCTGGCCTCGACCATTCTCGGTCAGGCGGGGCTCACGCAACGGATCGGACCGGCGGGATTCTCTTTCACGCTCCTCCTCTTGGCGGCATTGCCGTCCGCAGTCTTCGACCAGCGAGAGCATCTTGCCCTGCTCTTCGGTCTGCCGTTGATTGCCGCGCTTGTCGTTCGCGCCGCCGGCGCGCAAATCAACATCGGTTCGCGTCTTCTTGCAGGCCTCTGCGGCGCAATCATGATTGCGGTCAAGATATATTTTGTGCTCATCATTGCGGCGCCTCTGGTCTATGTCGTTTGGCGCATCGGATGGCGTCGGCTTTTCACCACCCTCGAACTCTATGTCTTCGCCGCGGTAGCGAGCGTTTTGCTTGCGCTGTCCGTAGCGTTGTTCCCGGTCTTCATTCATAAAATTGCGCCGATGGTCGCAGACATTTACGTGCCCCAGCGGCGAGATTTGATCTATCTCGTCTTTCGGCCGGCGATCATCTGCTGGTTGGTATTCGCCGCCTATCTTTCCAGCCTAGCTTGCAAACGCTTCGACGATCCTTTGTTGGTCGTTCCCGCGCTCGCCTCGACCGGCGCGCTCGCGGCTTATTTCCTTCAGGGAAAGGGGTGGCCTTACCAGGCATACCCGGCTGTCGCCCTAATGGGCATGGCTTTGGGGGCTGCCGCCTTGCTGGATCGCAATATGACGCGAAGCGCCTTCGCGAACTTGCCGATCACCTGCACGGCGACGTTTTTTCTGGCCTTTGGCGCGTTCACCTTCGCCCCACGCCTCGACAGCGCGTCTCTGGAAAAACTCGTCGCCTCAACCGCGAGACATCCCAAAGTTCTGATGATCGGGGCCGATATCGCTCTCGGCTTTCCGCTGACCCGCTCGGTCGACGGCGAGTGGGTCGGAACCTTTCCCTGCTTGTGGGTAACCGACATGATCTCCTATCAGCGGGATATGGGCGAGCAAGCGAGAACGACTGAATCGGATCGTCTTCTGCGTGCGGACCGAGAGACGCTCGTCGCCGACATCAAAAATAAGCGGCCGGACGCCATTCTCGTTGCCGATGCGGTTTGGAAGAATTGGACGCTAACTCACGTCGATGTCGCCGCCGCCCTCGCCGACTATGCGCCGATCGGCGCGGACGGCGAGATCGAAGTCTATGGACTGAGGCCCGCTTTGCGACCCGCCCAATAGCGATAATAATCGGCCCTCACTGTGCCTCTCTGTGGGAATGCTACGATCGCTCCGTACACATCAAAAGATCCTCATTGCCGATGCGATGCGCGATGAGGCAATACGGCGTTCATAGACGTTCGTCTGAAGGCCCTGAGAGCCGTTCGAAAGACGGCCACTCGTAAATAAAATTCAAATTTTTGGCGCCGTCGCGACCACGCCGCGAGGGAATGTCGGATTGAAGATGAAAAACGGCGGCCCCACGGGACGCGCCGTACAGCGCGCCCCTGAGCCCAATAGTCTCTGAGCCGGAACAGGCCTCTCAACTCCCTCGCTCTAATAGCGATAGTGATCGGCCTTGAACGGGCCGCTCTGCGGCACGTTGAGGTAGGTCGACTGCTGCTCGGTGAGTTTGGTCAGTTTGACGCCGATCTTGGCGAGATGAAGCGCGGCGACTTTCTCGTCGAGATGCTTCGGCAGTGTGTAGACCTTCTTCTGGTACTGGCCAGGCTTGGTCCAGAGTTCGATCTGCGCCAGCGTCTGATTGGTGAAGGACGCCGACATGACAAAGGACGGATGGCCGGTCGCATTGCCAAGATTGACGAGGCGGCCTTCCGACAGAAGGATCACGCGCTTGCCGTCGGGGAACTCGATTTCGTCGACCTGCGGCTTGACGTTGTGCCATTTGTAATTGCGCAACGCATTGACTTGAATCTCAGAATCGAAGTGGCCGATATTGCAGACGATGGCGCGATCATGCATGGCCCGCATATGGTCGAGCGTAATCACGTCGACATTGCCGGTGGCGGTGACGAAAATGTCGGCGCGCGGCGCAGCGTCATCCATTGTGGTTACTTCAAAGCCTTCCATCGCCGCCTGCAACGCGCAGATCGGGTCGATCTCCGAGACCATGACGCGGCAGCCAGCATTGCGTAGCGACGCCGCGGAGCCTTTGCCGACATCGCCGAAGCCGGCGACCATCGCGACCTTGCCCGCCATCATGACGTCGGTGCCGCGACGAATCCCATCGACGAGGGACTCGCGGCAGCCGTAGAGATTGTCGAACTTCGACTTGGTGACGCTGTCGTTGACGTTGATGGCTGGCCAGAGCAGCTTGCCTTCCTTTTCCATTACATAGAGGCGATGGACGCCCGTTGTCGTCTCCTCGGTGACGCCGCGGATCGCGGCGGCGTTGCGGCCGTACCAACCAGGACTGGATTTGAGGCGGCTCTTGATTGCAGCGAAGAGCACTTCTTCTTCTTCGTTGCTCGCCTTGTCGAGAAATGCCGTGTCGCCTTTCTCAGCGCGAAGGCCAAGATGAATCAGCAGGGTGGCGTCGCCGCCGTCGTCGAGGATCATGGTCGGCGAGCCGCCGTCGCTCCACTCAAAAATACGGTGCGTGTAGTCCCAGTAATCCTTGAGGCTCTCGCCTTTGACCGCGAAGACTGGCGTGCCGGCCGCGGCGATAGCTGCGGCGGCGTGGTCTTGCGTCGAATAGATATTGCAGGACGCCCACCGTACGTCCGCGCCGAGCGCCTTCAGGGTCTCGATCAGCACGGCGGTTTGAATCGTCATGTGCAGCGATCCGGCGACACGCGCCCCTTTGAGAGGCTGAACGGCGGCGTATTCGGCCCGCGTGGCCATCAATCCGGGCATTTCGGTTTCCGCAATGGCGATTTCCTTGCGACCCCAATCAGCAAGGGCGATATCGGCGACGACGAAATCCTGGGCGGGCTTGGACATGTTGGTTTGCTCGTTCTTTGGCAAGTTGGCGGGGTCTCATATCAAGGCAGGCCGCCGCGCGCAATAAAGATATAAGCAAATCTTTATATCGATTTTGGTCTGCGGTAACAGATCGCCTTATGCGAGGTCGCCTTTAGCCGATGATTGGGGCTCGCGCGACATCGCCCAAATCGCATAGGCCGCCAGGGCAAGGGGCGCTATGGCGACACCATGCACGCCCGCCCGGCTTGCCAGCCAAATGAGGGACGGCGAGAGCCACAGAAGTGTCAAAGCAGCCCAATCCGGGCCTGAGCCTTCGCCGCGCCAAAGGCGCGTAAATAAGATTGAAGCCGGCAACGCCCAGACGGCGAGGTCGTATTCGAGCATGTAGGGCGTGGAGAGCGGCAGGGCGACGCAGAAGACGAGCGCGCGCGGAAAGAAGGCTTCCGTGCGCCGCCAGGCCCAGGCGACGAGGGTCCAAGACGCGAGCGTCGAAACGCCCTGGACGATATTCGCAAACGTCACGTTCCCCGTCGCGGCGAACACCGCCATAAAAAGGGTGGGACATCGTCCAAGCGGAAGTCGGCCTTCGCGGATGAAGGTCATTTGCTGAGACAGGGCTCCGACAAAATTAGTCCAGGCGTCGAGGCCGAAAGCGGCCAGGCTCGCTAAAACAAGCGCGGCGATCGTCGCCGCCAGCCAAAAGAGCGCACGATATTGGCGCGCGGCCAGAAGACAGATTGGAATTAGGATGAAGACCTGAGGTTTATAAGACAAAAGGCCGAAGAGAATTCCCGCGAGCGCCGGCCTTCGCGCGGAAAGCGCCATCAAACCGAGGGTGAAGAGCGAGGCGGTCAGCGCCCCGTTTTGTCCGTCGATGGCGTTTTGAATCAATGGCGGAGCCAGCGCGACCAAGGCGAATCCCGATACCCTTTTTGCGGCCCATACGAAGGGTGCGGTTGTCGCGACGATCCACAAATAAAGAGCGGCCAGATAGGAGACGGCCGCAAACGGCGCCGCGTAAAGCAGAAAAAACGGAGGGTAAGGAAACGGCAGACTCTCTCCGGTGCCTGAGATTGCGTTTTGAAGCGTGGTGAGCCGGGCAAGATCGTAGACCTCAGCCGCTAAGCCGCGCCAAGTCATCGTCGCGGCTGAGTAAAAAGCGAGAAAATCGTTGCCGAAGGTTCCGCCGGAAAGATTATGAAATCCCGAGCGCGGAATGAGGGTGAGCGGGAGAGCGAGCGACGCGTAGACAATCGCCACCATGCAGAGAAAAATCAGCGGCAAGCCGCGCGCCAAGGGCGGGCCAACCCAATCGACGGCGATTTTCCTAATGTCGGTCATCATGTGATTTTCGCCGAGGCGGCGAAAAAGGCCGCATATGGCGCCATCTGACACGAAAAGGGTAAAGCTTGCGTGAGGAGGCAGGACGCGGTTTCGCTCGGTTTCAGGTCAAATTAACCTAAGGCCGACATCGCGTGCGACGGCTGGTCACGCTGCATCGCACGACCCCCACAGTTTATGCTACAAGCAAGAAATGAGCCGCGAGAGCGGAAGCGGTTAACAGTCAAGAGTGAGTTTGTAACCGGCAATGGCTTTGTCTGCGAAACTCGTCATGCGTCAAAGCCAGTCGATGGTGATGACGCCGCAGCTTTTGCAAGCCATCAAGCTGCTGCAATTGCCCAATGTCGAGTTGGCCGCCTATATAGAAAATGAGCTCGAACGGAACCCGCTGCTCGAACGCGCCGAAGACAGCGAGCAAAGCCAAAGCCGCGATGACACCGCAGCGTCGCCGGTCGAGCCCCCCGCCGAGGAATTGACCGACTGGGCGTCCAACGAGCTGGAAGTCGACGCCGGCGCTCTGGCCAAAAACCTCGACACAGAAATCGACAATGCGTTCGAGCCTGACCGTCTTCCCGCTCCGGCGGAGAAGCCGGCGTCGCAGGAAGGTCATGGCCTGTCGGCGACGGCTTGGACCGGGGTTGCTTCCGGAGGCGCCGAGGCCCCTAATTTGGAGGCCTATGCAGCCGCGGAGGTCACACTCGCCGAGCATCTGGAACGCCAAGCGGCGATCATCCTGACCGAACCTGGCGATATGATCATCGGCCGCGCCTTGATCGATGCGCTGGACGACGCCGGCTACCTCAGCGCTTCGCTTCCTGAGATCGCGGACCGTTTGGGCGCGCCGCTGAGGCGGCTTGAAGCGATTCTCGCGAAACTCCAGAGCTTGGAGCCAACTGGCGTATTCGCCCGCGACCTGGCGGAATGCCTCTCTTTGCAACTGATTGAGCGCGACCGTTTCGATCCCGCGATGCAGGCGCTTGTCGCCAATCTGCCTCTCCTCGCCAAGCGCGACCACGCGCAATTGCGCCGCCTCTGCGGCGTCGACGACGAGGACTTAGTGGAGATGATCGCCGAAATCCGACGGCTCGAGCCCAAGCCAGGCCGTCCCTTCGGCGCCGGGCAAACGCAAATTGCTATTGCCGACGTTTTCGTCGACGCAGCGCCCGATGGATCGTGGCGAATTGAACTCAATAGCGATGCGCTGCCGCGCGTTCTCGTCAACGAGACCTATGTGGCGACGATCAAGCGGGGCAAGACCAGCGACGCCGATCGCTTGTTCTTGGCCAATAATCTCCAAAATGCGAATTGGCTGACCAAGAGTCTCGAACAGCGCGCGCGGACTATCCTTAAAGTCGCTTCGGAAATCGTACGTCGGCAAGACGCTTTCTTTGCGGAAGGCGTCGTCGGGTTGCGTCCGTTAAATCTCCGCATGGTCGCCGACGCGATCGGCATGCATGAATCGACGGTTTCCCGCGTCACGTCGAATAAATATATGCAGACGCCGCGTGGTCTTTTCGAGATGAAATATTTCTTCTCGACGTCGATCGCGTCGAATGGCTACGGCGAAGCGCATTCCGCTGAATCGGTTCGGTTCAAGATCAAGCAGATGATCGACGCGGAA
Organism: Roseiarcus sp.; assembly: GCA_030153205.1. Lineage (GTDB taxonomy): Bacteria > Pseudomonadota > Alphaproteobacteria > Rhizobiales > Beijerinckiaceae > Roseiarcus. The sequence goes on from JASLHV010000044.1 coordinate 6,337, forward strand.
GACCCGGCCGACGTACTGTCAGACGATCTGATCGTCGCGCGCCTGAAGGCCGCCGACATCGTCATCGCGCGGCGCACGGTCGCCAAATATCGCGACAGTCTGAAGATTCCTTCGTCGGTCGACAGGCGGCGCGAAAAGATGCGGCGCATGTCGCCGCCAGGCGCGGTGGAACATCTCGTAAATATTTGAATTATATATGACTTATTGACTTCTTACTGGCCTGTGTCGCGTGTCGCATTGACAGGATCGCGAGAGGCTCCTAACCCTAAAGACGCTAGGCGTCGGCCTAGCCGCGGCAGAGGGCGTGACGATAAATGACGTTACGCGTGTCAGGAAAGAATCTCGCCATCGGCGAGTCCCTGCGTCAGCACGTTCACGAAAAGGTCGAGGCGGTCGTCGGCCGCTATTTTGACGGCACGGTCACTGGTCATGTCGTTATTGCGCCTGAAGGCTCGGGCTACCGTTCTGATTGCACGCTGCATCTGAGCTCCGGCATGACGCTGCAGTCGGAGGGCAAAGCGCAAGCCCCTTACGCGAGCATCGACCAGGCCGTGGATCGTATCGAGAAACGCTTGCGACGCTACAAGAGGCGCCTTAAGGAGCGCCACGCTGGGACGAACGGCGCCGAGCCGGACGCGGAACTGCGGACGGTCGTCGCCAATTATCTCATCGAGACGCCCGACGAGGACACTGAGGAAAACAGCGAATTCGCGCCGGTCATCGTCGCGGAAGGTTCAGCGCGCCTGAAGAGCCTGTCCGTCGCCTCTGCGGTGATGGAATTGGACTTGACGGGCGCGCCAGTGGTGGTGTTTCAGCACGCCGGCAGCGCCCGTTTGAACGTCGTCTATCGACGAAGAGACGGCGCGATCGGCTGGCTTGATCCGCAATAGCGGATCCGGCGCCAAAGATGCAGGGACGGTTTCGCCCAAGATTCTCCCAAAAAGAATTTGCGGCGCAAGTAGCGGATCAACCCAGAGACAAGCATGCCGCTTAGTGAAATTCTGACGCCCGAGGCGGTGATCGGCGCGTTACGGGTCAACAACAAGAAGCAGGCCTTACAGGAATTGAGCGAGCGCGCCGCCAAGGTTTCGGGTTTGGCCGCGCGGGAGATATTCGATGCGCTCCTGCAACGCGAACGACTGGGATCGACCGGCGTCGGGGATGGAATTGCGATTCCGCATGGCAAAATGGCGAAATGCGGCAGGATATTTGGCATTTTTGCCCGCCTAGAGCGGCCGATCGATTTCGAGGCCCTGGACGGTCTGCCCGTCGATTTGTTGTTTTTACTGATCGCTCCTGAGAATGCGGGCGCCGATCATCTTAAGGCGCTGGCGCTGATCGCGCGGGCTTTGCGTGAGCCCGGCCGCGCCGCCAAATTGCGCAAGACCCGCGACGCCTCGGCGCTCTTTTCCCTCCTTACCCAAACGCCGACGTCACATGCGGCGTAGGCCGGGCCGCTTTGCAAGGAAAAGCAATCCATGAAAGCGCGCGTCATCGTTACGCTTAAGAACGGCGTGCTCGATCCTCAGGGCAAGGCGATCGAAGGCGCTTTATTGTCGCTTGGCGTGGCCGGCGTCGCCAGCGTGCGACAGGGGAAGGTCTTCGATATCGACATCGACGCCGCCGACCATGAAGCCGCGGACGCGCAACTGCGCGCGGCATGTGAAAAACTTCTTGCTAATCTTATCGTTGAAAATTACGTCGTCGAGTTCGTTTAGAGCGCGTTGATCGCGCTCTTCGTGTTCCAGCCGAAGATCCGACTGAAGGGCTCGATGCGCGCCGCCGTCATTCTTTTCCCTGGCTCCAATCGCGATGGCGATATTGCCCGCGCGCTTCATCAGGCCTGCGGCGCTCCGCCCGCGATGGTCTGGCATGAAGACAGCGAATTGCCTGCGGGCGCCGATCTCGTCGTTTTGCCGGGCGGTTTCTCCTATGGCGATTACCTGCGCTGCGGCGCGATCGCGGCGCGGGCTAAAATCATGGGCGCGGTACGTGCGCATGCCGCGCGCGGCGGCTTGGTGCTCGGCGTATGCAACGGATTTCAAATCCTTTGCGAAGCTGGTCTGCTTCCGGGCGTCTTAATGCGCAACGCCGACCGGCGCTTTATCTGCAAGATGCAGCACCTGCGTGTGGAGAACGTACAGACGCCTTTCACACGCGCCTACACGCATGGCCAGGTGCTGAAATTCGCCATCGCGCACGGCGAAGGCAATTTCGAGGCGGACGATGCGACGATTGAGCGGCTCGAAGGCGAGGGTCGAGTTGCGTTTCGTTATTGCGACGTCCACGGTCGTCTCGGCGGCGGCGCCAATCCGAACGGTTCGACCCATGACATCGCCGGCGTCTACAGCGAGGGCTTCAACGTTCTTGGTCTCATGCCGCATCCCGAGAATCTCATCGACCCCCTGGTCGGGGGAGTCGACGGGCGGGGTCTTTTCAACAGCCTAGCCGCTTAGCGGACCCAAACACGGTCTCCGCGCGTTTTCCAAATGATTTACGAGTTTAAGAGAGTATCTTTGTCCCATGAGTGATTCGCTGGATCGCTTGTTTGCCTCCGTGCTGGCCGCCAGAGAGCGGGACCCGGCCATTTCGCGCACGTCCAAACTGTTTCGCGACGGCGTGCAGAAAATGGCGAAGAAGCTCGCGGAGGAGGCGATCGAAGTTGGCCTCGACGCGGTGCAAATGAACCGCGAGGCCGTGGTCCTGGAAAGCGCGGATCTCCTCTATCACCTCGCGGTCGTCTGGGCCGAATGTGGCGTCACCCCGGAGGCTGTGCTCGGCGAACTTGATCGCCGCGAACGCATTTACGGAATTGCCGAGAAGCTGCCCAAGCAAGCCTTGAGCGCTCAATCGCGCCGCTTGACTGTGCTGCACGGGCGCCGCCACGGCCTCTCGAAGAACTGATCGGGCGCTGGCGTTCATCGGACGCGTTTTCTCCGTAAATTAGCCTTGCCCGACGGCCATTGAGCGTTTTGCGCCCCTATGCTTCAACGGCCATAATGATCCCCAGGACGGCGGGTATGCTTCGCCCGCCATTTAACGGAGGATGGTGTTGAACGCGCCCCTGCCCAATGCGGAACCTGCTCGCCCGGTCGGCGATACGACTGCGCCCTTTGGCGCACGCAGCGTCCCCTTCTTTGCTGACGCGCGCCATGGTCCCGACCTGCTGGAGACAGGAAACGCCATTCGGCCGCTCGTCGAGCTCATCGCTCATCACGATTCGCAAACGCCGATGATGATTGCGATCGTCGGCCCCTCGGGCGCTGGCAAGAGTTTTGTACTCGACCGCATCGTTGCAGGCGTCGACGGTTTAAGCGCCGCCTCGGGGATTGGGCCTGGCGACATCGTCACTGTCGCGCTCGACGCGACGGCGATTGCCAGCGATCCGATTACCGCAGTCGCTACGGCCACTTACGCTGGGCTCGCGCGCGACGATGGCGCCGGCCGCAATTATTCCGCGCTTGCTGACGAAGCCGCTCACGCCGGCGCCGATCCGCATGTCGCGGCAAGTAAGGCCTTGGAGCGGCATGACGAGGCGCGCAGCCGGCTCGAAGCGGAACGTCAGTCTCGCGATGAGCTCGAGGCGCGCCGGGCTCGATTGAGCGACGTTGTTCTTTACGAGACGCCGGGCTCGCGGGTCGACGCCTATACGCGTTCGAGTCGCGGCCGGATGGAAGCGCGGCTTCGTCGCTTCGATCTTGTCAGCGGCGACCCAACCTCAAATTTCAAAGATCTTATCCGGGACCTCGCCAGCGTCGGCGGGGGCTCGCGTATTGGCGTCGCGCTTCGCGCGATCTGGGGCTACCGCAGCCAGACGCGTCTTCTTTTGACCGCCATCATCTTTTTCGTCTTGGCGCTCGGCGCGAGCGAATTGAAGAGTGCTTCGTTCGGATCGTGGCTCAGAGGGCTCGGCGCGGCCGCTGCGACGGCGGCGGATTGGCTCAATGCGCACAGTGATTGGATTGGCGACGCTGTCGCCGCTTTTGTTGTGATCGGCTTGCTCGCGCTCGCGCTGAATCTGTGGCGTGCGTTTATTTTCAGCGCCAGCCTCTTTCGCGGCGCTCGACTTTTGACCTTCGACGTACGCGAGCGCAGTCGTGATCTCGACGCTGCGGCGGCGCGCGTCAATCGACGGGTCTCTGCGCTCACCGCGGAGGCCGAAGCCGCCGCGCGGCAGGCGGAGGCAGCGGAGAGACGCGCGAAGACCCGTACCAAGGGCGCGCCGACGGGCGTACCCAATCCGACATTTCTCGAAGCGCCCGCAGCGCCTCAGGCCGCGGCGCGCGCTTTCCTGACTGCGCTTGCGCGAGCCATGTCGGGCCAGGTCGACGCCGGCGCGCCGCCGGTCAGCGTGACGCTTACGCCCGCTGCGGCGCCAGAACGAATTGTATTGGCGATCGACAATATCGACTCGCTTCCCGCGGATCGGGCGCTCGACCTGATCGACACAATTCATTCCATTCTCGGCCGCGCCTTCGTCGCCGTTGTCGCCTTTGATCCGACGGCGCTGCAATCGGCGATCGGGGACCGGAAACGTGCCAAAGACCGGCTCGAGCGATTGTTCCAGATCGCGTTCAACGTCAAAGGGGCAAGCTCGGTCGGCGGCGAAAGGCTCGTCGCTCGCTTGCTTTCAGGCGCGCCCGCTCCCGCGCAATCGTCAACGGACGTTCGTCCGTCCAACGTCGCCGAGCCGATCGGCGCGGCCGAAGCTGCGGTCTTGACCGCCATCGCCCCGCTCGCCGCGACGACGCCGCGTGCGATCAAGCGATTCCTCAACGCCTACCGTTTGGCGCGCGCGAATGCCGTCAATAAAGCGGCGGTCGCGATCGCGCTGGCGGTCGAGCAAAGCGGTGACGATCAGGCGCGGCATGCGCTCGAAAATCTTTCGGCGGAAGCTGGCGATGGTCCTCTCGCCGACCCAGCAGGGCCTCCCGCCCTGCTCGCCGCGCTACGCGCTTCGCGCGCCGCCGGCCTCAGCGCTGTCACGGGCCCGGACCTGCGCGCGGCAATGGCCTTGGTGAAGCGCTATCAGTTTTTCGAATAATCGGACACGGGTTCGGCCAGCGCGCTCATTGCGCCTCGGCGGCGAGCTGGGCCTCGGTCCATCCCCCGCCAAGAGCGACGATAAGAGAGACAGCGGCGACGACCCGTTGTTCGCGAGTGGTCAAAAGCGCTTCCTCGTCGGATAGCGCGTTCGCTTCGGCGGTGACGACGGTCGTGAAATCCGCAGTGCCGGCCTGATACTGGTTGAGCGTGATTTGGACCGCCTGTTCGGCCGCTTTGACCGCCTCCTCCTGCACGCTTTCCTCTCGGCCGAGGATGCGAATGGCGACCAGTTGATCTTCCACCTGCTGGAACGCCGTCAACACAGTCTGACGATACGTTGCGACGCTCGCTTCATAAGTCGCACGCGCCGCGGCGACTTGTGCGTCGGTCAATCCGCCATTGAAGACAGTCTGAGCCACTGACAAACCGATTGACCAGATCGGGTTGGAGCCGCCGAGAGCTTTGACGCCGGGCGAACCCGCAGCGCCGAACAATCCCGTCAGCGTAAGATCGGGATAGTACGCGCCCATGGCGACGCCGATTAGCGCGTTTTGCTCCTGCATCGTTCGTTCAGCGGCGGCGATATCGGGGCGGCGCTCCAGCAATGTCGAAGGCAAGCGCACAGGCGCCCGCGGCGGATCATGCATAAGCGCGCCATGCGCAATCGACAGGCCTGATGGCGGCCGTCCCATGAGAACGGCGATGGCGTGCTCAAACTGCCCCCGTGCGACGCCGGTATTGATTTCCTGAGCCTGAGCGGCGAGGACGAGAGCTTGGGCCGTGATCACGTCCGATTGAGCGGCGGTGCCGGCGTTCTTTTTATTTTGCGTGATCGTCAGTGAACGATTGTACTGTTTGACGGTGTCGTCCAAAAGGTCGTGCAGCGAATCGGTTTCGCGCAACTCGAAATAGGCAATCGCAAGCGACGACTGAGCCGATAATCTGGCGTTGGCCAGATCGGCGTTGCTCGCCTGGGCGCCTGCAGCCTGGCTCTCGATCGTACGGCGGATCTTGCCCCAAATATCGGGCGTCCAACTGGCGTTAGCCTCGAGCGATAGCGTGGTGAGCGGCGAACCACCGGAATTAGCGCGCTGCGCCGCGCCATTGACGGTCAAACTCGGGAAAAGCTGCGCGCGCGCCTCGGCGATCAAAGCCTGCGCCTGGCGATAATTCGCTTCGTCCGCTTTCAAAGTCTGGTTGCTGATCGCGACTTGCAATTCGAGCGAATTCAACAAGGGATCGCGGAACGCCTCCCACCACGCGCCTTTCGGATATTCATCGCGCGGATGAGCAGCTTTCCAACCTTTGATTTCTTTGTACTGCGCAGGGACGATCGCCGCGGGCTTGACGTAGTCAGGCCCAATGGTGATGCAGCCGCCAAGCGCTAACGCCGCGCCTATTACGCCCAGACCGAGGCCGGGCCCCCAACCGCGCCCCATCAACGCACTCCCGCAACGCCTTCTTCAGGACGACCAAGGTATACGCGACTCCACAAGCGACGCAGCCAACGACTAAACCGGTCCAGATAAAGGTAAATGACCGGCGTCGTATAGAGGGTCAGCGCCTGACTCACGATCAATCCACCGACGATTGAGATGCCCAGGGGATGACGTAGCTCCGATCCCTCGCCAGTGCCGAATGCAAGCGGCAGGGCCCCGAGCAGCGCCGCGCAAGTCGTCATCATGATTGGGCGGAAGCGAAGCAAGCAGGCCTGGGCGATCGCCTCACGCGGCGAAAGGCCTTCGCGCTCGGCCTGTAAAGCGAAGTCAATCATCATGATCGCATTCTTTTTGACGATGCCGATGAGCAGGATGACGCCGATCAGCGCGATGATCGTGAATTCCGTATTGAAAAACTTCAACGCCAGGACCGCCCCGACCCCCGCCGAGGGCAAAGTCGACAGAATCGTCAGCGGATGCACGTAGCTTTCGTAAAGAATGCCGAGGACGATATAGATCGCCGCGAGCGCGGCCGCGATAAGCAACGGCTCGTCCCGCAAAGATTGTTGATAAGTCGCCGCCGTTCCGGCGAACGAGCCATGAATCGACGTCGGCATATGTATGTCGATCATCGCGTCGCGAATCGCTGCTTGCGCTTCGCTCAGCGCGTGCCCTTGGGCCAGATTGAATGAAATCGTGCTCGCGACGAATTGCCCTTGGTGATTGACCGCAAGCGGCGTCAATCCGGGGGCGTAGGTCGCGAAAGCCGAAAGCGGCACCATGTTCTCTTTCGACGTCGAGACCGAAGCGCCGGCGGAGGCGCTCGAATGGCCGGCAGCGGCGATCGAATTGATCGCTAGATTGCGCGCCGAGTCCGCCGCGATTGTCGCCGCCGCGGAGTTTCCCGTGGTCGTTGTTTTCGCGACATAGGTCCCGGCGGCGGCGTTGGTGCTTTGCGTGCCGGCTGGGTTTGCGCCCGCCGTCGAAACCCAGATGTCGCGTAACGTTTCTGGATCCTGCCAATAGCGCGGCGCCACTTCCATGACCACATGGTACTGGTTGAGCGCGCTGTAGATCACTGAGACCTGGCGCTGACCGAACGCATCATAGAGCGTATTGTCGATCGTACTCACGACGAGGCCCAGGCGCATAGCCGTGGCGCGATCGATATTGAGAACCGTCTGCAGCCCCTTCTGCTGCTGATCGGAATTCACGTCCGTCAAAATGTTCATGCCCTGCATGGCGGTCGTCAGCCGCTGCGCCCAACGATAGAGCGTCGCCGTGTCGTCGGCGGTCAGCGTGTATTGATACATCGCGTTGCTTTGCCGGCCGCCTGTGCGCAGGTCGGCGGCCGGCTGTAGATAAAGACGTGCCCCCGGCACTTGATTGAGCTTGCCGCGAAGGCGCGCGCTCACCTGATCCGCTGACACGCCGCGCTCTTTGAGCGCTTTCAGCGAAACAAACACAAAGCCCGAATTCGTCTGCCGGCCGCCTGTAAAGCCGGCGACGTGGTCGACGGCGGGGTCAGCTTCGACGATGCTCTGCAACTGGATGAACTTCTCTTTCATCGCCTGGAAAGAGATGCTCTGATCGGCTTGGATCGATCCGATCAGCAATCCCGTGTCCTGCTGCGGGAAGAGCCCATAGGGAATATGCGCGAAAAGATAGATATTGAGCGCGACGGTTCCGCAGAGCGAGAGGAAGACGATGAAAGGATGGCGCAAAGCGACTGCCAGCGTACGCCGATAAAAGGATTGCATCGCATCGAAGACCCGTTCGCTCGAGCGATAGAACCATCCATTCGAATGATCGGCGGGGTTCGGCAAAAATAGCGAACACAACATTGGCGTCGTGGTCAGTGAAATGAAGAGAGAGATCGCCACGGCCATCGACAGGGTCAGCGCGAATTCGCGGAAGAGCCGACCGACCAGGCCGGCCATCAGCAGAATCGGCAGAAAGACCGCGATCAGCGAAATGCTGATGGAAATAACGGTGAAGCCGACCTCGCGCGCGCCAAGCAGCGCCGCTCGCATGCGCGTTGCACCATCCTCCATATGGCGCGAGATATTCTCGAGAACGACGATGGCGTCATCGACCACGAAGCCGGTCGAGATCGTGAGAGCCATCAGCGAAAGATTGTCGAGACTGAAATTGAGCAGATACATCGCGCCAAACGTGCCGATGATCGAGACCGGCACGGCGACGCTGGGAATGGCCGTCGCACGCAGGTTCCGCAGAAAGGCGAAGACGACAATGGTCACGAGCGCGACGGCGATAATCAGAGTCCATTCGGTGTCCCCGAGCGAAGCGCGGATGGTTCGCGAACGATCGACGGCGATGGCGATCGAGACGTCGCCCGGCAAAGCGGCCGTCAGATAGGGAAGTTGCGACTTAACGGCATCGACCGTATCGATGATATTCGCGCCCGGTTGCCGATAGAGGATGACCAAGACGGCGGGCTTGCCGTTTGCGAGGCCGGCATTGCGCAGATCCTCGACTGAATCGACGACTTCGCCGAGATCGCTGAGCTTGACGGCAGCGCTGTTGCGATAGGCGACGACGAGGTCGCGATATTGCGCAGCGACGCTCGCCTGGTCGTTCGTATAGATCTGATAGTGAAAGTTCTCGTCCTCGATCGATCCTTTGGGACTGTTGGCGTTCGCCGACGCCAGAGCGGCGCGCACGTCCTCGAGGCCGACGCCGTAATGGAACAGAGCGCCCGGATTAAGCTCGACACGCACGCCTGGCAATGCGGCGCCGCTCAAATCGACCTCGCCAATGCCCGGCAATTGCGACAAGCGCTGCTGCATGACGTTGGAGGCTTCGTCATAGAGCTGGCCTTGCGTGCGCGTTGGCGACGTCAGCGCGAGGACCAGGATCGGCGAATCGGCGGGATTGACCTTGCGGTAGATCGGATTGGCTTTGAGGCTGGTCGGCAGATCGGCGCGCGCCGCATTGATCGCCGCCTGAACGTCGCGCGCCGCGCCGTTGATGTCGCGGTCAAGCCCGAATTGCAGCGTGATACGCGTCGATTGCGTCGCGCTCGACGAGGTCATTTCGGTGACGTCGGCGATCTGACCGAGATGCCGTTCGAGCGGCGCGGCGACGCTCGAGGCCATCGTATCCGGACTGGCGCCCGGCATATTGGCCTGTACCGAAATAGTCGGGAAATCGATCTGCGGCAGCGGCGAAACCGGCAGCTTGTTGAAAGCAAAGGCGCCGGCAAGCGCGATGCCGACCGTCAGCAGCGTGGTCGCTACCGGCCGGTTGATGAAGAGCGACGAGATGCTCACGCCGGCCCCGTCGCGGCTTGCGGCGCCGAAGATGCGCCGAGACGCGCGGCGATCCGCTCGAACAGGAGATAGATGACGGGCGTCGTGAAAAGCGTGAGCACTTGGCTGACCGCCAAGCCGCCGACGATCGCCAGGCCGAGCGGATGGCGAAGCTCAGAGCCGACGCCCGTGCCGAGCATCAACGGCAGGCCGCCGAACATCGCCGCCATGGTCGTCATCAAGATCGGCCTCAAACGAAGCAGGCAAGCCTGATAGATCGCTTCGCGCGGGCTCTTGCCTTCGTCGCGCTGCGCGTCGAGCGCGAAGTCGATCATCATGATCGCGTTTTTCTTGACGATGCCGATCAACAATACGATGCCGATAATGCCAATGATGTCGAGGCCGGCGCCGGCGGCCATCAAGGACAGCAAGGCGCCGATGCCGGCGGACGGTAGCGTCGAAAGAATCGTGATCGGGTGAATGAAGCTCTCATAGAGGACGCCGAGCACAATATACATCGTCGCGATCGCGGCGAGCAGCAGGAAGACTTCATTGGAGAGCGAAGATTGGAACGCCGCCGCCGCGCCCTGGAAACTCGTCAAGAAACTGTCTGGCAGCGAGATTTCTTTCTCGGCCGCTGTGATGGCGTCGACCGCCGCGCCGAGCGAGGCCCCCGGCGCAAGGTTGAAGGAAATCGTCGTCGCCGGGAATTGCCCGATATGCGAAATCTGCAGCGGGCCCCGCTGTACCTTGGTTGACGTGATCGCGTCCAAAGGCACCTGCCCGGTCGTCGTCGCTGATGAGGGTAGGTAGAGAGCGCCAAAAGAACCGATTGAACGTTGCAATATTGACGGCACCGTCAGTATGACGCGGTACTGGTTTGACTGGGTGAAAATCGTCGAGACGATGCGCTGACCGAAGGCGTCGTAGAGCGCGCTGTCAATCGTCGCCGGCGTGATGCCGAAGCGCGCAGCGGTCGATCGATCGATCGTCATATAAGCGGTGAGGCCGCTTTGCTGGAGATCGCTGGCGACGTCGGCGATCTCCGGGATTCGGCGCAGCCGCGATATCAGCTTCGGCGTCCATTCCTGCAAATCGGTGAGATTGGCGCTTTCCAGCGTGAATTGGTACTGCGTGGCGCTGACCGCCGTGTCGATCGTCAGATCCTGCACCGGCTGCATGTAGAGCGCGATGCCGGTGACGGAGGCCGCTTCTTCCTCCAGACGACGGATGATCTGGCTCGCCGTCAGCGATCGCTCTGCGTGAGGCTTCAAATTGATGAGGAAGCGTCCAGAATTCAACGTCACGTTGGAGCCGTCGACGCCGATGAAGGACGATAGGCTGACGACATCAGGGTCTTTAAGAATCGCTTCGCCCAACGCCTGTTGGCGCGTCGACATGGCCTCGAAGGACGTCGATTGCGCGGCTTGCGTTATGCCTTGGATAACGCCCGTGTCCTGGACTGGAAAAAAGCCCTTGGGAACGACGACATAGAGATAGCCCGTCAAGGCGAAAGTCGCGAGGGCGACCATCAAGGTCAGTATTTGATGGTCGAGAACGACGGTGAGCGTACGCGCGTAAAAACGCAATAAGCCTTTGAAGAAGCGACCCCCGCCGACTTGATCCTCGATGGACATTTCGCCGCGGCCCTCGGCTCCGTGTCCATGCTCCCCTTGCGTCGGCTTCAACAGCTTCGCGCACATCATTGGAACCAGCGTCAGGGAAACGATCGCCGAAATGACGATCGTCACCGCCAGCGTGATCGCGAACTCATGAAACAGACGGCCGACGACGTCGCCCATGAAAAGCAACGGAATCAATACGGCGAGCAGCGAGACGGTCAGCGAAATGATGGTAAAGCCGATCTGCTCGGAGCCTTTGAGGGCGGCTTGCAGCGGCGAATCGCCCATCTCGAGGAAGCGCGAGATATTCTCGATCATCACGATCGCGTCGTCGACAACGAAGCCAGTGGCGATCGTCAAGGCCATCAACGACAAATTATCGAGGCTGAAGCCGATCTGGTACATCACGGCCAGGGCGCCGACCAGCGATAGCGGGACGGATAGGCTTGGAATGATCGTCGCGGGAATGTTGCGCAGGAAAAGGAAAATCACCAACACGACAAGTCCGACCGCCAGCGACAGTTCGAATTCGACGTCCTCGACCGAGGCGCGGATCGTGACAGTGCGATCAGTGAGTGGCGTCACCGAGATCGCCGCCGGCAAATTGGCGGTAAGGGTCGGCAGCAACTTTTTGATGCCGTCGACGACTTCGATGACGTTCGCGCCCGGTTGCCTCTGGATATTGACGATGATGGCGCCGGTCGAATTCATCCAGGCTGCGAGCTTGTCGTTCTCCGGTCCACGATCGACGGTGGCGACGTCGCTTAGTTTGACGGGCGCGCCGTTGCGATAGGCGATGACCGAATCCAGATAATCGGCGGGATCGTGGATCTGGTCATTGGCGTTGATCGTGAAAGACTGCGACGGGCCGTCGAAATTTCCTTTCGGCGTATTGACGTTGATATTGCCGATCGTCGTGCGCAGATCGTCGAGATTGAGCCCATAGGCGCCCAGCGCGCGCGGATCGGCGCGAATGCGCACGCTCGGCCGTTGGCCGCCGGAGAGCGAGACCAAGCCGACGCCCGGCAATTGCGAGAGTTTCGCAGCGAGGCGGTTTTCGACGGCGTCTTCGAGGTCGATGAGCTTCATCGTCTTCGAAGTGACGCCGAGCGTGATGATCGGCGCGTCAGCCGGATTGACTTTGGCGTAGATCGGCGGCGCCGGCAGGTCCGAGGGCAGGAGATTGCCCGCCGCATTGATCGCCGCCTGCACTTCCTGCTCGGCGATATCCAGACTGATGTCGAGCGTGAAGCGTAGCGTGATCACCGACGCGCCGGCGGAACTCTGCGAATACATTTGCGCAAGGCTCGGCATTTCGCCGAACTGGCGCTCGAGCGGCGCCGTCACCGACGAGGTCATCACCTCAGGGCTGGCGCCGGGATAGAATGTCTGGACCTGGATCGTCGGGTAATCGACTTCGGGAAGCGCCGAAAGCGGGAGAAATTTGTAAGCGACGATGCCGACAAGAAGAATCGCCGCCATCAGAAGGGAGGTGGCGACTGGCCGCTCGATAAATATGCGCGAAGGGTTCAACCTTTAATCCTCGTCGTCTCCGCGCCCCTCCGCTTGCCCCGAGCGCAATGAGCGATGTCCCTGACGTCCCTACTGATCCGACTGTCCCTGACCCTGCCGACGATGGCGATGTTGGCCTTGTTGACCCTGTTGGCCTTGCTGATCGGGCGCTGCGTCCTCCTTCGCCCCCGGCGGCTTGCCGGCCGCGCCGTTCTGCGCCTGTGAATTGCGTACATTGACCTTCGCGCCGTCGCGCAAGCGATCGACGCCATCGATGACGACATTCTCGCCCGGCTTTAGACCGGAAGTAATCGCAGTGCGCTCGCCGTCGACGGGTCCGACCTTGATTTGGCGTACGCTCACCGTGTTGTCGTCATTGACGACATAGACGAACGCGCCTTGCGCGCCCTGTTGAATGGCGGCGTTGGGCGCGACCGTGGCGTTCGCCATTGTGTCGACCGTGAGCCGCGCGTTGACGAATTGCTGCGGAAACAGCGTATCGTCCGTATTGTCGAACATCGCGCGCAGCTTCACCGTGCCTGTCGTGACGTCGATCTGGTTGTCGATGAAAGCGAGCTTGCCGTCCTGCAGCTTGGTCACATTGGCGCGGTCATAGATCGCGACCGGCAAAGTCGCGCCCGATTTCATACGCGCCTGAATCTGCGGCAAATAATCTTCCGCGACGGTAAAAATGACGCTGATCGGCTCGATTTGCGTCAGAAGAACGATGCCGTTCGCGTCGGTCGTCTGTACGTAATTGCCCTGGTCGACCTGGCGCAGGCCCACGCGTCCGCTGACCGGCGCGACGATATGGCAATAGGTGATGTTGAGTTTCGCAGAATCGACCTGAGCTTGATCGATCGCCATCGCCGCCTGGTCTTGCTTGACCAGAAATTGCTGGTCCGAGACCTGCTGATCGGCGATCGAATTCTGCTTGCGCAAAATTTCGTAACGGCTGAGGTCGGATTGGGCTTGATTGAAGAGTGCGGTGTCCTTGCTCAGTTGCGCCTCGTTCTGGGCGAGCGTCGCCTCGTAGGGACGAGCGTCGACCTGAGCGAGGAAATCGCCCGCTTTGACCATCTGGCCTTCCGTGAAGGCGATCGTCTGCAATTGCCCATTGATTTGCGTGCGCACCGTCACGTTGGCGATCGGCGTCACCGCGCCAAGCGCATTGATGATGATCGGCACGTCCCCGGTCGTCACCGGCGCGTCGCGGATCGTCTGCGGCGGCGGACCGCTGGGCGCGTTGCGGTCTTTATCGCTCTCACGCTGCTGGAACTGCTCCCAGACGAAGATGCAGCCGATCGCCAGCACCAGGACCGCAATCCATTTAAGGAGACCGCGGCGCTTAGGCGGCTTGGTCGGCGGCGATGTCGGCCGCAATTGTGGATCGGACGCCGGCGCCTCGCGCGCCGTAGCGGGCGGCGAAGACGCGACTTTCGCGCGATCGACGGTCTCGTCCATGGTGCGTCCTTATGTGCGCCGTCGCCTTCGCATGCATAAAGTAAAATTTCAACTAGCGCGCCGTGTATTGGGGGATCACGAAAGCGTCAGGAACGCAATGACTTGCAGCGAAAAAACGTGATCGATTCACAGCGTCGGAGGGAAAGGTTGCAATCCTGTCGTAGCTGCGGCATAAGCGCCGCTGACGGCTTTAAGCCGCCATCGGATGCGGGTGTAGCTCAGGGGTAGAGCACAACCTTGCCAAGGTTGGGGTCGAGGGTTCGAATCCCTTCGCCCGCTCCAAATAAATCAATGATTTGGCTCGTCCCCAGCCGATCAAACCACATAGCTCCGAAGAGCCGTCGCAAAGTCGTACGCGCGGATGCGTTAAATTCATGGCCGATCACACTCTGAGCGCCGCGCTCGGGAAGAGAGGTTTGAAATGCGACTTTTGATCGCCATACTTTTGATCGTCTATCTCGTTGGCGTTGGCGTCGTGCTGGCGCCGACGATACGCGCCAAATGGAGCAGCGCGACAGCGTCTGATCTCTTTGGGACCGTGATGCAGGAATTGCCGTTTGCGCTCACATGGCCCGCAGCGGCCTACCGCAACATCACTGGCGCGCCGCCCGCGCCGCCCGTTACTGACCAGCCCAAATGACATGTTGTCACGAAGCAATTTGTTCGAGGAAAAGGCGAGTTGCACCGCATGATCACTGGCGCCCAAGTCAAAGCCGGACGGAAACTACTCGGATGGAGCCGCGATGATCTCGCGGGCTATTCTGGGTTGAGACCAATAACCATTGACGTCTTCGAGCGCGGCATGCGCCCGAGCGATAGCCCCGTCATGGCCATTCGAAGCGCCCTCGACGCCGCTGGCGTTGAGTTTTCTGAAGGCGATCAGGTGAGGATGAGAAGGCCGAAATGATCAGCGGCGCGCAGATCAAAGCTGCTCGAATGCTGCTCAATTGGGATGTATCGACTTTGGCGAGAAGTGCGAGCGTTCAAGAAGCTACAATCATCGCCCTGGAAGCGGGCTCCGATGAGCCCGCGTCGGACGAGCCCTTCGAAGCCCGCACTCTAATCCAAGAGACTCTCGAAGCCGCCGGCGTCACGTTTCCCGACAATGAAACCGTGCGCTTAAAGCAGCCTCGCTGAAGGCGGCTGGAGGGCCGCCGTTCAAACGACCTTCAGCTTTTCCGCCGAACTCTTCCCTCGCTTGGGATCAGCGACCACCTCGAAGGATACTTTCTGACCTTCGTTGAGTCCGCTGAGTCCGGCCCGTTCCACAGCCGAAATGTGAACGAACACGTCTTGGCCGCCGCCATCAGGCGCGATGAAGCCAAAACCCTTTGTCGAATTGAACCACTTCACCGTCCCGGTCGCCATGATCGATCTTCTCGCGTTGTTATGGCGTCACCATAGTCGCAGCGTGCGCCGGCGCCCAGCACAAATGGTAAAGGCCGGCCCCGCTGACTGTAGGAGAACGGGACCGGCCAGGCAGCGCGCAAACCGGGCGGCAACGCGCGTCGCCCGAATCTCAACCTGCGAACGCCTATGAGGTTGCCGTATCGCTCACAGGATACGGACAAAAGGCCGCGCCGTGATGTAAATCGCCCGGCACAAGAGCCACAATTCGAAGGCGACCCCGAGCGCGATATAAGACGACATGGGGATTGGCCTTCAGTTCAATCACCAAACTGCAAGCGGAGATTGATCTCTCGTCCGATCGCCAAAGCCTCAGCGCGATCCTCCGCATTGCTCGAAACCGCAAGCGAGTGGAGACGGGCGAGCAAGGTGGCGATAGATGCTTGGAGTATCTGCGAGGCTGACATCGTCATGATTCCTGAGTCGTTCATCAGTCCTATCAGCTTCCCCTTACGGGACTGTCCCCGAGATCCTCGACGAAGTCTGTCTTTCCGTTAGGAGATGGAGGAAGGGCGAGCGGCGGAGATCCGGCCGTAGGGATGATCGAGATCGAAGAGCCGCCTGGTGAAAGAATCGCCAAGCGCGTAGGAACATCCGCGCGGCGGCGGCGTTCTTCTACCAACGCCCCTCACCAAGCCCTCCAGCTTAGCGACCGGCTTAGGCCCCGCCGCGCCCCCTGCGCCCGCGGGGCCGTTCTCGTTCAGGACAGGAAATGGTCGTAGTTCGAGACATACTTCGACACGAGAGACCCGCCGAGAACA
>JASLHV010000051.1 GCA_030153205.1 Roseiarcus sp.
TGGCCTTGGCGACAATGGGTCTGACATTTGCGCCTCTCGGCGCGCTGCTGCCCGAACTCTTTCCGGTCAATGTCGCTTATACGGGCGCATCGAGCGCGTACAATCTCGGCGGCATCATCGGCGCCTCCTTCGCGCCGATGATGCCGCCGAGATTGTACGCGCTCGATTCGCCAGTATAAGCGACATTGACGGGAAAGAGTTCGGGCAGCAGCGCGCCGAGAGGCGCAAATGTCAGACCCATTGTCGCCAAGGCCAGCGACAGGAACAACAAAATCTCGAAAGTCCCCCCGCCAAGCAACGTCGGCAACGCCAGTCCCAACAGAGCGGCGATCAGACTCGACGCCAGCAACACCGGACGTCGGCCGAAACGATCGGCGAGCGCCGCCGAAATCGGGGTCGCAGCCGCCATGAAGATGACGGCGATACAGAGCATGCCGAGGAATTGGGTCGTCTCGATACGCCGATCATTGACGCCATAGCTCAAGGCGAAAACCGTCGTCATGTAGAATAATGCATAGCAGACGACGATCGAGAGCGAGCCTTGAATGAGTGGTCGCCAGTGATACCGAAGCACGTCGAGGAGCGGCGCCCGGACGCGTTCGTGGCGCGCCATTGCATTACGGAACGCCGGCGTTTCGCTGATCGAGACTCTGACGTACAGGCCGATCGCCACGAGCGCCGCGCTGACCAGGAAGGGAATGCGCCAGGCCCAGGCGACGAAGCTTCCCTTGCCGAGGCCGAGGAGGAGCAAAAGGAAAAGCCCATTCGCCAAAAGAAAGCCAAGCGGCGGTCCGAGTTGGGGAAACATGCCGAACCAGGCGCGCCGACCTTGCGGCGCATTTTCCGTTGCCAAAAGCGCCGCGCCTCCCCATTCCCCGCCGAGTCCCACACCCTGACCGAACCTTAGCAGGCAGAGCAGCCAAGGCGCGACCACGCCTGCTAGAGCGTAGCCCGGCAGGAGGCCGATGAGCGTTGTCGATAGGCCCATCGTCAGCATCGAGGCGACAAGGGTCGATTTTCGTCCGATCCGATCGCCAAAATGTCCAAACAAAATCGATCCGACCGGGCGAGCGAGAAAGGCGATGCCGAAAGTCAGGAAAGATTTGAGAGCCTGCGATTCCGGCGCCGAATCAGGGAAGAACGTTTGCCCGATGACCAGCGCAGCCGCCGTGCCGTAGATGTAGAAATCATAGAATTCGATCGTCGTGCCAACCACGCTGGCTACGACGATGTGAGTGACGTTCAGGTCTTCTTGCGCCGCGCCTTGGCGCGCCGCTCCGCTCGTCGTCACCTCGTTCCTCCCTTACCGTCTCTCGCTCGCCGCGACGTTTAGCGGACGGCGCTAGGCCAAGGATAGCGCGACCGCGATAAAGTTGCGAACGGCACGAAGCGATGAGATCAATGACCCGCCGCCTCAAGCGCGGCGTCCACCATTGTCTTGGAAGCGTTGAAGGCGGCCAAGTCCTGTTCGCTAGGCCCGGTCGTCACAGTCGTTGTCGTTGTTGCGCTCGCCGCGACGGTTCCCGCGACTTCCGTGCCCATGTGCGGCATCGGATCGACGGCGGACCCGTTGATATAATATTCGAAATGCAGATGCGGCCCCGTCGACAAGCCCGTATTCCCGGAAAGGCCAACGGTTTCGCCTTTCGTAACGGCAGCGCCGACTGTGATATTAGAAGGGATTTCCGATAGGTGCGAGTAGGACGTATCAAATCCGTTGTGCTTGATTCGCACGTGATTGCCGAATCCAGACACTGGACCAGCGATTGCAATCTTGCCGTCTGCAACGGCGCGTACGACGGATCCGATCGGCGCGCCAAAATCGATTCCCGCGTGAAGACGTAAAATGTGCAAGATCGGGTGGAAGCGCATTCCGAAGAGCGAAGTGATTGGCGCGCCCTTGATCGGCGGGAATATGCCGCCAACGCTATTCGCAATGACGCCGCCCCCGCTAGGAACGACGACGTTTCCGGTGCGCCGATCGAAGCAATGGAATGAACCGTCCGGACCGGCGAAAGCGTAGCAATCGACAGGCCCGGTCGGACCGGCAAGGCCAACGTAGATAACTCGCCCGCTGGATTTGGATTTGCCGCGAAATTCGCGCGAATAGAGTACGCGCATATTTTCGTCGGCCTGGAGAGGCGTTTTCAGATCCGTCAATTTGCCGATGAGTTGGATCGCCTCGCGAATGACGGGCTCAGGAATGTTGTTGCGTACGCCAGCGCTATAGAGACCATCGGCCAGGTTATATTGCGCGACAGCCATTTGCGCGCCCTGGCTGTCCGCCAAGACGCCTTCCGGCGGGTTCGGCTGGGCGCCTTCGCCATAGCCGCCAGCGTCCGCGAGGGCGATGGCGTCCACATATTCGTTGTTCTCATAGAGGGACATTTGCGCGACACGATACGCGCCGGACACGTCAAGGGCGCCTTCGACGATCGCGATACTGTTCGCCGGCAGCGATTGAATGTTCGCGACGACTTTCGCAGCCGCTTCGGCGGCGCGAGCGCTATCGTCGCTGTACCCCGCTTGAATAAGGAGATCCGATATTTTCTCGGCGACGATGGTCTTGATGACGGCCTCTTTGATCTGTGGTTGCCCGGACGCGCCGCCGATTTTCACGTCGATCTGGGTGCTGTTGGTCTGATTAGGCAGCAGGGATTCGGCGTAAGGCGGCGTATTGGCGCCGCCGTCGTCGTCAAAGCCCGCGGCGAGCGTGGCGTCGCTATCGATGTTGCCGTCAGCGCCGAGTTGGGCCATCGCGAGGGTCGCTTGGTCGCTGTTATCGCTGCTTTCAAGAAATCTGCCCATGAAGCCGCCGTCGGTCGAGACCATCCTGGTCGAGACGAAAAAAGCGGTTCCGTCGAACTTGGGGGCGTTCGGCGCCAAGGCGATCGGCAGATCCACGTGGAGCGAGCGCGGCGCGACAGTGGCGCCGCGCCGCACCAAAACTGGGTCGCCGGGTAGATCGATGATGGTCGAAGAGGCCGACGTGGCGGGCGCAGATGGCGGCGCAACCGACTCGGAGGGCGCTTCGACGACAACCGGCGTCGGCGGCGGCGCTCGCGTATGGCGTACCAGAAGGCGGAATGAAACGAGAGCAGCGCAGCACGCGGCCACTATAAACGCCGCGATGAGAAGCCAACGTCCGTTTCGATGATTCATCTGCGCCTGTTAGCGCTTGTGTCCATTCAACAAAAACGCCGCGACGAATAAGGTCGCGGCGTCTTACCTGTCAAATCCCGAAAAGCCTCATGGCTGCTCGAGAAGATGCGCTTCAACGCGACGATTCTCGGGGCTGAACGGGTCGGGGACGACTGGCTTGCTCTTGCCAAAACCCTTCGCGCGCAGCTCGCTTTCGTCGACGCCCTTTGTGGCGAGGTATGCGACGACCGCCTGAGCGCGACGCGATGAGAGACCGAGATTGTACTGCTCAGCGCCGGTCGCGTCGGTATGGCCGTCAATGTCGAATTTCAGGTCTTTGAGACGAGGATCATGGAGCGCCTCGGCGAACTGATCGAGATTCTCCTTTGCCGCCGCCGTCAGCCGATCCGAATCGAATTCAAAATTGACCATCAGGTTCCACTTCGGCGCCGCCGCTGGGGCAGGGCAATTCGAAGTGTTGAAGCACAACGCCCGCGACTTACCGAGAGCGGCCTTGGAAAAGAAATCGACGATGGACGACGCCTTATAGGCAGGATCCGCGTGGGCCGGAACGGCGGCCAGCCCGGCGGCCAGCCCCAACGCGATAATCGATGCGCGCATGAGAAGCCTCCCTTGGCTTTGCTTGCTGCTTATTAAGCGAGCGGCACTATGGTCGCCGTTCGAAAATCCGTCAACGGCGGCCGCGGCATCATTGCTATTACCATTACCGACGATGTTGGCCGCCAAAGATAGAAGAGAGCGAAACATCTGTGTAACTCCTGGCGATCGCCCGGAACGATGCGCCCGGCGACGGTCTGTTGTGGGCTGGCTTACGGTCTAGGCGCCAGCGGCGCTTCCATCCCGATAACTTGCGTTCAGGGGTCGTTAGGTGGGAAAAGGTTTCCACGGGAGCGATTGGGCGTGGAAGATAAAACCGTCATCCGATTCGCGGCAGCGCCCGGGAGCGTGCGTCAAGGCGTGCGTCTCAACGGGACCTATGAGGTCGGCGATCTCATCGCCCATGGCGGAATGGGCGAGGTTTTCCGCGGCTTCAACATCGTCACGAAGGACCCCGTCGCAATCAAGATGATCCTACCGGAGCTGTCGAGCAATCCCGACGCCTTCGCGATGTTTCTTAGGGAAGCTTCGACCCTCCATAACCTCAGCCATGAGGCGATTGTCCGCTACTTTGTCTTCTCCGTCGATCCGGATCTCCAGCGCGCCTATTTGGCGATGGAGTTCGTCGACGGTCCGTCGTTAACCAAGAGACTGTCGCAGGGCCCGCTGCCGCTCGAGGATGTGCGGATTTTGCAGCGGCGACTGGCCGGCGCGTTGGATGCGGCTCATCGGGTCGGCGTTATCCATCGCGATATATCGTCGGACAATGTGATTCTTCCAAACGGCGATCCGCGGCAGGCCAAGATCATCGATTTCGGAATCGCCAAGTCGCAGCGTACCGGCGATGGAACCATCATCGGCGGCGGCTTCGCTGGGAAATACAATTATGTATCTCCCGAGCAATTGGGCCTAGCGGGTGGCGAGGTCACCGCAAAGTCGGACATCTATAGCTTAGGCCTTGTTCTGGCTGAGGCGCTCCGCGGGCGGCCCATTAACATGAGCGGCTCCCAGGCCGAGATCATCGAAAAGCGGCGGAAAGTTCCTGACCTCACGGATATCGACCCCGCAATGCGCCCGCTGATCGCGGCGATGCTTCAGCCGGCGCCGGCGGACCGGCCTGACAGTATGGCTGCGGTAGCGGCTTGGGCGCCTACCGCCGGCGCAGGGCGGGCCAAGTCGACGTCGGGTGGGGTCGACGAGGGGCGATCTGGATTCGGTCGCATTGCGGTGGTCGCGGCGGCGCTGATCATCATCGTAAGCATTGGCGGTACGGTTTACGCCTTTCGGGACCTCCTGCCATTCGGACAGACGTCGACGTCAGGCCTCTCGAATTCTGATTCGCTGGGAGGCGGGGGGGCGAAGCCGCAGCATGAGGCGAAGGCCGACCCAGCCAAACCGGCCGATGACGGGCTGCCGCAACTTCCGCAATTGCCGGACGCTAAACCCCCGGATGTAAAGACAGCCGAGGTAAAACCGTCGGATGCGGCGAGCGCGGAGCCGAAACCCTCCCAACCGCCGGTTACGCCATCCAAATCGGATTCTTCCTCTCCCGCATTGGCTGATCCACCAATCCAGCATGTCCCAACCGCTGAAGATATCCTGAACTCGATCAATACCGCGAAGAACAAACAACCTGCGGTCATCCCGAATACGCCTCCCGTATCGAGCGAGATCGCGCCGCCGACCAAACAGGCGCCGACGGCCCAGGAAATCCTCAATACGCTTATGGCAGGCAAAAATAAGCAACCCGACGTCGTTGCTTCTGTTGAACCCCGCGTCAGCGAGACCCCGGCGGCGCCTCCTGTGGAGTCCCGCATCACCGAGACGCCCGCAAACCCTGCGCCGCCGATCAAGCTGGACCCTGTGCCTCCGCCTTCAGGCCCAGTCTCCAATGAGAAGCTGGACGCCAGCGAGGAGCCCGCGACGCACTCGTCGCACAACTTGCCGCCGCTTCCGGGACTGTCGTCACCCGGTGACGGGGAAAATATTGCCCCGCCGTTGAGGCCCGCGCAGGACAATAACGATAACGCTCAGGATAAGCCCACGACGCTTGCCTCCAACCCGCCGGTCGGCGTCGAGCCGCCTCCGGCCTCCTCAGGCCAGCCAGAGCCAAAGGCCGAGGCAACCATTTCCCGTCCAAGCGCGCCGCAGGATAGTCTCGCGCTGGGCGAAGCGACGGTTGGGCGAAATTATGCGGCGGATCTGCCGCCCTTTAGCGACCCAATTGATCCTAAGGGCCTCGTGCTGCGCGTTGAGCCGGGCCTTCCGGAAGGTCTTGTTCTGTCAGATCTCGGCTCAGGCCTTGGCGCCATCGCCGGCAGCCCTACCAAGGCAGGTCAATATTCCTTCGACATCGTGGCGCGGAACGCGAGCGGGGCCACGGCGAAAATGGCGGCGAAGCTGGCGATCCTGACGCCGCCGCCAGCAGAACCTGTTTCAACCAGTCCGTCGGCTTCGAGTTCGCCGGCTGACAAGGCGGCTGGGTTTTTGCGCGATTTCAACGGCGGCCCTTGTTTCCTGACGCGCTCGCAGGGCGTCTTGAGCGGGTCGCCAAGGATACTTGGCGTTGGGGCCGACAAGTCGACTTTCGAGCGATTCTATAATGGCTTTAATCATGATGTTGGCGTCGAGCCGACCTTCATCGTTCAACTGATCGCCCGTCCGCAATGCCCAGCCGTCGACCTGATCGGGGCCAATTCAGGTAGCGCCTCGGACGCTCCAAAGATCGAACTGACGAACTCAGAAGTTGGCCGAAACAGGCCTTTGGCTGGCTCCGTCTCCAATCTGGCGGGTCGAAGCTTGGCGCTGCTGTTGATCAGTACCGACGGTCAAGTCCACCGGGTCGATACGCGGATGCGCGTCGCCGGCTCGAGCGTCAGCTTCAGCCTTCCTCTCTCTTCGGATTCACCGACGGGAGACGTCATGCAAATCGTCGTGGCGATTGTTTCGAAGAAGCCGCTGCCGTCATGGGTCGACTTCAAGGCAGGCCCCCGCCGCACAGATATTGCCGCGGGTGCAAAACGATCTGGTCACGGCGGGCGGTGCGTTGGAGCCAGAATCTTCAAGTTGGTCAATTGAGGAAGGTCAAAGGGCTCGTCCTTTCGCCAGACCAAAATGAGCGCCCTCCGAAGCGAAGGCTACGACCCGCGAAGTCTCATCCGGAATTGACGACCTCGCTCGCCAACCTTGTCGACAAACGCCGCGAAGATGTCGGCTCGTGCCCACGCCATCCATCTAGCTCCGCGCACGCTAATTCGGAATCTGTCCAAACGAGCCATGTTTCGGCGCAATTTTACTTGTCATAACCCTCTAATTTCATTATAAATACTGTCTCTCTAGGCGGTGTTACCTGACCACGATACGCG
>JASLHV010000164.1 GCA_030153205.1 Roseiarcus sp.
CCGCCAGCAGCGTCTGTTCTTCTGCGGAGGCGTTCGGCGCGAAAGCCGCAGCGAAAGCTTCCTGCGGAAGGTAGATGAGGCCGTGCCCATCGGGGGCCAATTTCGGCGCTTTTTCGTGCGGTTGGGCGCGATAGAAAACATCGGCGACGGTTTCGCCTTCGTCCGGCGCAAGCGCCGCAACATAGACAAGGCCTCTGACCTTTTCCTCATGAGTCGCGGCGATCACCGCGCCGGCATAAGCATGGCCGACGAGGACGACCGGACCGTTGACACGCTCCAATGTACGATCGAGCGCCGCCACGTCGTCTGCGAAAGACGTCAGCGGCAAGGGCGCCGCAACCGCTTTAATCCCCTCAGCCGCCAAAAGTGCGATCACTTTCGCCCAGCTCGACCCATCCGCCCAGGCGCCATGGACCAAAACAACGCTCGCTTTATTCGACATCGCCGCCCTCCGTTTAGTAACCTATCTAATGGCGTTAATCGGGTTACTATACAAGGCTTCGTAACTTGTCAAGCTGGCCCAGAGGGGTTATTGTGTAGCGCTTTTTACAGATGGGCCTATGCAACCAATGGGCTGGAGCAGGATCGATGACCAACGGACACGGCCCCGCGATTTTTGTCGGCGACGCGCTCGGGCTGGATTTTTTGAATTCGATCGCTACGCCGGCGGACGTCCCGGTGGATTGGATTGAGGACGGCGAAGGCTTGCTCGATTGGCTGAAGCAGGCGGAACTTGTACCTCCTGATGTCCTCAAATCTATTCGGACGCAGGCGCTTCCCGGCGAGTTGGATAAGGTGGCGGATCAGGCGAGGAGCTTGCGCGAATGGTTCAGAACCTTCGTGAAAGACCACAAGGGTCGACCGCTACAGACAAAGGACGTCAGGGAATTGGAGCCGCTGAACCGTCTCTTGGAACGCGAGGAAACGTTCAGCCGGATCGCACGGCAAAATCACGGCGAACCAGCCCCTTTCACGCTCGAGAGCGTTCGCCGGTGGCGTACGCCAGAGTCCTTGCTTCTGCCGATCGGCGAAGCGCTGGCGCGCTTCGTCTGCACGGAGGATTTCGCGCAAGTAAAAGCTTGCGAAGGGCCGGCTTGCACCTTGCTCTTCGCCGATCATACGCGCGGCCACGCGCGGCGATGGTGCAGCATGGCGATATGTGGGAACCGCGCCAAGCAGGCGGCTCACCGCAACCGGCTGAAGGCGAACAAGGCTTAAAGTTAAGGGTCGTCCAAATCGGGAGGAGAAGAGACATGAGCCTTCTCCGCAAAGCGACCACCGAACGTTTAGGCGCCTCGATTAGCCGTCTCGCATTCCCCTCAAAAAACCGCTTGCGTTTCGCAATCACTAACGATACTGATTGCTATTTGCAACTGGTTGCGAGGAGGAGCGAGAACATGAATAAATTGGTTCTGCAGATTTTTATGAGCCTCGACGGCTATGCGGCCGGCCCAAATGGCGAGTTTCTGGCGCCGGCCTATACGCAGGATCTTGCGACACATTGGTCGGGCTACGCGAACGAACGCGCCCGCCATGTCCTCTACGGGGCTAATAGTTTCGTCTTCAACAAGAAGTTCTGGTCGGATCCCGCCAGCCCCGGCGCGAACATGCCGCAAGCCGGCTTTATGAATCGTGTCCCCAAGACCGTGGCCTCATCGTCGCTGCCGGCCGACCCCGGCTGGAACGCCAAAACTCAGTCGGGCGACCTCGAAACGATCGTTGCGGACCTGAGGCGCTACGCCGAGGGCGACATTTATGTGTTCGGCGGCGTCAAGCTGGCGCGAAGTCTCATCGCAGCCGGGGTGGTCGACGAATACAGGCTTCTTGTCTTGCCCAAACTGCTTGGACAAGGGCAGACCATCTTCCAAACAGGATTCGCGGAACAACAATTCGAGCGGATCGCTGTCACGCCGTTGGACACCGGCGCGGTGATCCTCCACTACGGCCGCAAAGCATCGAGATGAGGAATTGTGCGCCTATCCTCGGCGCGCTCAGTTATTGCGTCGCCTTGACGACATCGTGTACCGACATGTCGACAATTGCCGCTGAAGCCGAAGCGGGAGAACGCGCACTCTCTGACGGAGGTACGGACGTCGTCCGGCTGCGACGGTCGTACTTAAACACCCGGCCTTACCTCTCCCCGTTTTGCTTCGCTGCACGGGGAGAGGAGGCCCTGGCGTCGTGCTCACGTCTCGG
This sequence comes from Roseiarcus sp., assembly GCA_030153205.1. Lineage (GTDB taxonomy): Bacteria > Pseudomonadota > Alphaproteobacteria > Rhizobiales > Beijerinckiaceae > Roseiarcus. Next base: position 2,197 of record JASLHV010000164.1, read on the forward strand.
CGCCGCGGTTTTATTTGCCGCCGGACATCAATCTCAGCCAGGGCCCTGAATGGAAGGCGCTCATCAGCAAATACATTGGCGCCATGCCGCTGAGGGGCGACAGCCCGTGCGCCGTCGCGCACATCATGCCGGCGTCGCCGCCAAGCCCATAGGTGAGAAGCGCCATGACGGCGAAGGTCGGCGCGCCGGCAAGGCCGAGCCATCTGGCCACGCCGGAAGCGATCTGACCGCTCCCGGCGCGCTTCTGGCGTATCGACGCCTCAAGCACGAGCGTACTCGTCGTGACGGCGCCACCAGATGCCTTGCTCGTTACGACCTTTCGGCGCGCGATCGAGCCATTGATAGGCGCCCCAGAGGCCGTCCAGGCCGCGCGCATAGGTCGAGTAGGTATGATATATGACGCCATCCTCCCGCACGAAGGCGCTCATGCCGGGCCGGTCGCGACGATAGGTCGAGGCGTCGACGCCGCAAGTCGCGGCAAACTGCGCCACAGGCGGCGGAACCGGCGTGATATCCATCGCATGGGCGCCGCGCGCATAATTATATTCGACGGGACCTTCCTTCTCCTGCGCCTCGGTATAGGAGACATTGAAATCGAAATTGAAGTCGCCGCCATGCGACGAGACCCAGGGAAAAGTCCAACCCATGCGCTGCTTGTACGTCTGGAGCTTGGCCAGCGGCGCCCGCGACACCGCCATCAAAGTGACATCGTGATTGGCGAGATGGACGGCGAACCCGTCAAAACCGTCGGCGATCATCGAGCAGGACGGACAGCCCGCCTTATAGTCCGGTCCGAACATGAAATGATAGACGAGAAGCTGCGAACGGCCCCGGAAAAGGTCCGCGAGCGAGGCGCTTCCTTCGTCGGTGTCGAAACGATAGTCCTTATCAACGCGGACCCAAGGCAGTTCTTGGCGTTTCTGCGCGAGGTCGTCGCTCTGTCGCGTCAGCGCCTTTTCGGCATCGAGCAATTCGAGCCGCGCCGCTAACCATTGTTCCCGAGTCCCGACCGCATGCGTGATCATCGTCATTCTCCGATATGAATATTGCTGGGACTTAGACTAGGACTGAACTTGCGGGCCCTGGGAGTGACAAGTGTGACGGGATTTCGATGGATTCCTTGATCACGGCGGCGGCGCGGGCGCTCGCCATCGGCGATCCGCTCGAGGCGCTGAACAAGGTTGCGCTTCGCGACGACGCGCCGGCGCTCGCGCTGCGCGGCATCGCCATGGCCCAGCTCGGCGAGCTTGCCCGCGCCAAAGCTTTGGTGAAACGCGCGGCGCGCGCCTTCGGCCCAAGAGAGGCGGTGGCGCGCGCGCGATGCGCTGTCGTCGAAGCGGAGATCGCGCTTGCTTCGCGTGATCTCGCCTCGTCCGCCAAGGCGCTCGATGCGGCGGCGGCGATTCTGGAAAGGCGCGGCGACAGGGCGAACGCGGCGCATGCGCGCCTTCTCGAGATCCGGCGCCTGATCCTGATCGGACGGCTCGACGAGGCCGAGGGCAGGCTCGCGTCGATCGATCTTACCGCGCTGACGCCGGCGCTGCGCGCCATCCATGAACTCGCGCTCGCTGGAATCGCCATGCGGCGCGTCCGCGCGCACGCGGCCCAGGCGGCGCTTGGCCGCGCCGAAGAAGCCGCGCGCTGGGCGCGCATTCCCGCGTTGGCGGCGGAGGTCGAACAGGCGCTTGCGGTTCTCGATACGCCAGTGGCGCGGCGGATTGCGCGCGGCGAAGAGCGCCCTCTCCGGCTGAAGGATGTCGAGACGCTGTTCGCCTCGAAAGCGCTTGTCGTCGACGCCTGCCGCAATCTGGTACGTGAGAAGGATAAGCTCGCGCCGCTCGCGCGGCGTCCGGTGCTGTTCGCGCTTGTACGTGCGCTTGGCGAAGCGTGGCCGGACGACGTATCTCGGGACGTCTTGCTTACCCGCGCCTTTGGCGCCAGGCACGCCGACGAGTCTCATCGCGCCCGGCTGCGGGTCGAGATCGGGCGGCTCCGCCGCCTGCTGCGGGCGGTCGCACGGGTAAACGCGACGAAACGCGGCTTTGCGCTGGAGCCGCTGAGCGCGCACGAAGTCGTGGTGCTGGCGCGGCCGGTGGAGGAGCGGCATGCGGCCGTGCTCGCTTTTCTGGCCGATGGCGAATCCTGGTCGGGCTCGGCGCTGGCGCTGGCGTTGGCGCTGAGTCAGCGCACCGTGCAACGCGCGCTCAAGGAGCTTGTGACGACAGGCAAGGCGCAATCCTATGGCCGCGGCCGCGCCCGGCGCTGGATGACGCCGCCCCTGCCGGGATTCGCGACGATCTTGTTACTCACGGCGCCGCCGCCGGGCGGCTAGGACGGAAGAATGAAGACAACCAAAGCCGAAATCATCCGCGAATATGGGCCCTTCCCCGATGCGGAACGGGTCAACGGCGTCACATTCGACGGCGAACATGTCTGGTTCGCGTCCGGCGATCAGCTCAACGCCTTCGATCCTCAAAGCGGCGCCAGGCAGCGCACGCTCGATGCGTCAGGCCATGCCGGTACAGCCTATGACGGCGCGCATCTCTTCCAGATCGCCGACGACCGTATCCAGAAAATCGACCCGAAAAGCGGGCGCGTGCTCGCTTCCATCCCGGCGCCGGGCAATGGCGGCGATTCAGGTCTCGCCTGGGCCGAAGGTACGCTCTGGGTCGGCGAGTACCGGGCGCGGAAAATCCATCAGATCGATCCCGAGACC
>JASLHV010000182.1 GCA_030153205.1 Roseiarcus sp.
CGGCTCGTAGCTCGTATTGAGGCCGTTTTCGGCGGTGGTGACGAATTTGGCGTCCGGAATGGCCGCCTTGATCGTCTCGACGAACCCCTTCATGCGACCTTGCGCCCAGAACTGCGTGGGATCGCCGCCGGAGACCGCAAACACCTTGATGTCATTCTTGTTGTTGTCCTTGATCCATTTCAGCACCGCTTCAGCGGCGAACTTGCCTTCCTTATCGGGTATCTGGGTGAAGTTGGTGAACTCATGTCCGCGCGAGGTTACGCCTGCTGTGAAAACGGGGACGCCTTGATCCATCAGCTTGTTGGTGATCGCCGTCATTGCGTCCGAACTGACCGGCTCGATGCCTACGCAGTCGATCTCGCCCGCGGCCATCTTGGCCTCGATCTGGCTGACCTGCTGGTTCGGGTCGTTCTGGACCGGCGCGATCGCCGCGCAATTCATTGGATAGATGGCCTTGCCGAGCTTGCAGCCCATTTCGAAACCCGCCCGATATTGCGGCGAGAAAAGCGGTATGCCAGATGCCTGATAGGAAAAGACGTAGTTGATTGGCTCGCCCTTCTTGATCTTGTCGGCAATCCGATCCGCGAGTTTGAACTCGCCCCAATCGCGCTTGACGACATTAGGCGCGCCCTCGACCTTATCGCCGGTCGACGGAATCTGGCTCTCGCTGGGTACCTGCGCGTGGCCTGGCGCCGCCATGACGAGCGCGCTGCAACCAAGTGGTATTGCGAGCAAGTGCTTGATTGAAACTTTCATTACTTCCTCCCTTAGTTTTAAGATGGACCGACGCTCTTTGGCGCGTTACGGCGTTTCCTATCCGAGAACCTTCTCACTCCGATAGCGTTCGACAACTTCCTCGATAACCTCGATTCCGAGACCAGGCCCTGTCGGTGGATACATCCAACCGTCCACATGCTCGAACGGATGGGGCACGAGATCGTGCTGCATCGGGTTTCTCAGAGGCTTCAGTTCGAACAGCTTGCAAGCCGGAGAGTTAAAGGAAATCGCGAGGCTCGCGGCGGTGACGATCGCCGACGACCACGCGTGCGCATTGGCTTGACGATGATAGAATTCGCAGCGTTCGGTCACCTTCTTGAAACCTGTTATGCCTTCCGCACGGCCTGGATCGACGCCGATCACGTCCACGGTTCCCGTCGCCAGTACGCGCTCGAATTGTGCCAGCGTCCATTCCCGCTCGCCATAGGCGATGCGTGTCGTCGTCTTGGCGCGGAGATTGGCGTAGCCCTCAGGATCCCAGGCGCCGAGGGGCTCCTCGATCCAGGCGAGATCGTACTCCTCCATCGCCTTCGCCCGACGCACCGCGTCGGTCACGTCCCATTTGATGGCGATGCCGTTGTCGATCATCAACATGCGCTTCGGACCCAGCACTTCCCGCATCGCTTTCACATAGGCGACGTCGCGATCGTGCTCATAGCCGAGGTTGGCTTTGCCGCGCTTGCCAAAGCCAGTCTTCAACCCCTGCAGGCCGGTCGAGACCCATTCTGCGGTCTCCTCCGCCATTTCGGGGATGGACTCGTAATGAGCGTGGCAGGAAGCGATGGCCGGGAGCCGGTCGTGCGCCGGACCGCCGAGAAGATCGAGGACGCTCTTCCCCAAGGCTTTGCCCTTAAGGTCCCACAGCGCGATATCGATGGCGGCTGTGGCGTAAGAGGCGATGCCGCCATGATAGCCGTACCACCACGCCTGCTGCTTATTTTGACGCCAGAGCGTCTCGGTCTGAACGGGGTCTTTGCCGATCAGATTAGGCGCCATGCCCTCGATAATGGCCTTGGCGGCGAAATTGGCTTCGGGGAATTGAGTGATTGACTCGCCCCAGCCCACCTGACCATCGTCCGCGGTGATCTTGACCAGGCAGAGATGCCGTAGCGCGTTGAAGTCATTCGGCTCGGGATAGCTGACCGGAATGGGTTCGACTTTGACGATCTTCATGGCGTTCCTATCCGATGGCGCCGCGGAAGAGCGGCATGCCCTCGACTCCGAGGTCGACTTCAATCAGCCGGCCTGTCATCGCTGCGCCGGTCGTATCGAAGGGCCCCATGTCGCAGCAGAAGAGCTTGCCGCCTTTGCCGAAGCAACAGTTGAGAATAGTGCCGCCTGTCTCGAGGAATTCGATGTGGCGGCCATCCCTCGAATAATGATCGACGCCGCCGGCCGCGACGGCCGTGATCCATAGCTCGCCGTTCGCGTCAATCTTCAGTCCGTCGGGAATATGGCCTTCCGGCATTTTGCACAGGACGTTCTTTTTGCCGTCCGGCCGCCGCCGAATAACGTTCAGCGTGTATGATTCGACCCAGACGATCGAGCCGTCTGGCTCGGCCACGATGCCGTTCGGATAAGTATGGTCGAGCTCTTCGAGGATTTTGGCGACGCCGTTGTTTTCGATCACGATGATGCGGCCGGGATGCGGCTTATCGGCTTGGTTCCAATCTCCTGAATCCGTGAAATAGAGTCTGCCGTCAGAACCAAAGGCGAGATCGTTCGGCCCGTCGAATTTTTTTCCGTCCGCCTCGGTGACGAGAACCTCGACCTTTCCGTCCTTAGTCGTCTTTTGGATCGACGGAGGCCGGTGGATCGGCGCCACCCATGTGCCGACATTGGGCGTCTGCGTAGAATAGACCGCACCGTCGGATCCGAGCATGCAGGCGTTGGGACCGCCGCCTACCAACGCATAAGTACTTTTTGTGTTAGTCTTCGGATCCCAACAGCCGATTTCGCTGGCGTAAGTATTGGCGAAGATCACGCGGCCATCGTCAAGTTCGTAGGGACCTTCCGGGTGACCGAGCCCGGTGGCGCGTACTGCGATCGGCTTTTTCAATTTTCTCCTCCTTGCCTCACCAATTGACCAGGCCGCCGGTAAAATTAATCGCCTGGCCCGTCATGTAAGCCGCTTCGTCGGATAACAGGAACCAGATCAGCCCTGCGCATTCTGTGGCGCTTGCGCCGCGCCCGAGCGGGACGGCCTTTTTGCGCTGAGCGTCGAGTTCTGCGGCAGTCGTCCCGCGCTTCTGCGCGACACCGTCCAGGAATTTTGTCTGCATCTCCGTTTCGACAATTCCGGGGCAGATCGCGTTCACCCGTATCGGGCGGTCTGCGAATGCGTAGGCAAACGATCGGGTGATCGAAAGTATCGTCGTCTTGGAGGCGGCGTAGGGCGCGACATCGACAGAAGTGGCGAGCTTTGCCGAGCTTGACGACAAGTTGACGATTGCGCCGCCCGAATTGAGGCGCGCGCCGACCTGCTGGCAGAGGAAGAAAACAGATTCTGCGTTTATGGTTTGAATGGTCCGCCAGTCTTCAACGGTGATCTCGAGGATGGGCTTGACGCGCAAGATCCCCGCGGCGTTGACCAGATAATCATAGCCGCCCGCGACCGTCGCGAGCTTTTCGCGGTCCGCCGAACGGGCGATATCCGCGACAAAGACTTCGCATTTTGGGGATACGATGGTTTGCAGCCGGACGTCGTCAATGTCGACCGCGAGAACGCCGACGTTCTCGCCAATGAGGCGCTCCGTCACCGCCCGCCCAATTCCGCTAGCGGCGCCGGTCACGATGGCTTTTCGCTCCTTCGACGCCATCGGCTCCCTATCCACCGGCTAACGAACACACGTCCCAGTTCTGGGATAACCAGCGTCTCGTCCGGATTGCGTTTCCGAATTATATTGAAACGTTACCGAGCCGTGCAAGTAATTTGTTGTTGAGCAGGCGCTGACATTGTCTTTTCCGGTACGAGCTCCGCCAATCGCGCGGGGTTTTGGAGCAGTTTAGGGGGCAGGCCGGCGGCGTCGCGCTGCGGCGCGTTTACAGCAAGGAATCAGCACAGCGCCCATGGGCCGAAAATATCGACTTACTCGGCATTTCTTGCGAGTTTTCCCGAGAATCGCCGTTGATCCTGGGCTGCACGCGTCAAAGCGATGCTTATCCGAGCGCGAGGGCGGCCCTTCCGGGACAAATGTTTCGACAAGATAAAGCAAGTCCGGCGACGCGGATGAGCCCAACCATGCTTGTCGAAATAGGGCGCCTCCAACTTGAAATGAATAGGAGGCGCTGTTAAAGATGGAAACGATATTATTTGAAGCGAGCATCGTCCAAAGTCTCGAAACAGGTAGGAAAGCGCATGGCGGCGTCCAGAATTGCCGTGATCGGGGACGATGGGATCGGCAAGGAAGCCGTGCCGGAAGGCATGGCGATCGCAGACGCCATTTCCGCACATGCGAAGCAGAAAGCTGTTGCGTATGGCTGACCTACCTTTCATCGATACGCATTTCCATCTGCATGACATGAAGCATCCACGGCTCCGCTACAATTGGCTGGAGCCCGACGCCCAGCATGGCTTCCTGCCCGACACCGATCCCTTGAAAGCGCAGCGATACCGCATCAAGGACTATTTGGCCGAGATACGCTTTTCGAACGTGCCTAAGGCCATTCATGTTCAGGCGGCTGTGGATACGCCCGACCCCGTCGCGGAGACGGAGTGGTTGCAGGCTTTCGCCGACAAGGCCGGCTATCCCCATGGGATCGTCGCGGAGTGTCATCTGGCGCGGCCTGACGCCGCCGCCGTGCTCGACCGGCATCTTCAATATGCGAACGTTCGCGGCATTCGCAATTTTGGCGAGGGCCGCTATCTCGTCGATACCGCTTGGCGACGCGGCTTCGCCGAGCTTGAACCGCGCAATCTTGTCTCCTGTATCGACACGCGCGTGGAGCGCGCTGCCGATCTCCTCGATCTGGCGCGCGCCTTCCCCGGCACGATTATTTGCGTCGATCATTGCGCCGTTCCAATGGCGCGCGACGAGGCTTCCTTCCGTCAATGGCGGTCGGCAATGGACGAAATGGCGAAGAGTCCGAACGTCGTCATGAAAATATCAGGTCTCGGCATGCGAGACCCGCTCTGGACTGTCGAGTCGATCCGCCCTTATGTGCTGGGCAGCATCGATGCTTTCGGCGTCGATCGGGTGGTATTCGGTACGAATTGGCCGGTAGACCGCATGTATAGTTCGTACCCAGATGTGATAAACGCTTACGCGAAGATCATTGCGCCTTTCACGCGCGAAGAGCAGGCTAAGATGTTCTCCGCCAACGCCGAACGTATCTTTCGGATATGAGGAGACAGGCGCCTTGACGCAAAGCGCAACATTACATCCGGCGGCGGCGCTTACCGGCGTTCATCACGTCGGAATTACCGTGGCGAGCATCGAGAAGGCGCTTGATTTCTGGGAAAAATTCTTAGGGCGCCCGGCGCGCTGGACAACGATTCTCGACCGCCCCTATCTCAGCCGCGTGGTCGGCTATCCCGGCGTGTCGATCAAGGCTGCTTTCGTGGATCTACCCGGCGGCGGCGTGATCGAACTTCTCGACTATCATCAGGTCAGACAGCGCGTCGCCAATTCCGATGCGACAGCGAATCCTGGAAATGTCCATCTATGCCTCGTCGCCAGCGATGCGGAGACGGTCTGGAAACATGCCGTCGCTTGCGGCGCGCGCGCAGTGAGCGGCGATAGTCCCGTAGATATCGATGGCGGCCCGAACAAAGGCGCGAAATCCGGCTACTTGCGTATTCACGATGGGGTTACGCTGGAGCTGTTCGAGCCCATGCGAAAGGAGGCGCAAGCCTGATGATCAAGCGCGTGAGCTTTCTGCGCCGCAAGGAGGGGATGAGCCGAGAGGAATTCTTCACGCATTGGACCGGACCTCATGCCGATATCGTGAAGCAAATGCCTGGCGTTCGTGGGCTACGCTTTGGCAAAGTCCAGAGCTGGACTCCTGAAGAAGCCGCCTGGGACGGCGTCGGCGAAGTCTGGTTCGACAGTATCGAAGCGGCGCAAAACGCCTTCGCGACGGAGCCTTACCGCTCGATGCTGGTCGAGGATCGTAAAAAGTTCATGCGCGAGGCGCAGTCGTGCTTCGTTGAAGAACAAACGGCGCTGCAGCCGCCGCACGATCGGTAGCAGGGACGGGAGAGGATAATATGGCGTTCGATCTCGGCGCCGGGCTCAAGGGACGACGAGTCCTGTTGATCGGCGCCGCCGGCGGGATAGGCAAGGAGACGGCGCTTGCTTTCGCTGCGGCCGGAGCGCGTGTCGCTGCGGTGGACCTTGTCCAGGCCCATGCTGACGCGGTCGTCGCGGCGATGGAAGGCGGTCCCCATCTCGCGCTGGGCTATGATCTGAAGCCTATCGCAGGCCATAAGGCGCTTGTTGAGCGCGTCGCCGGCGAATTCGGTGGCCTTGATGTTCTGGTACAGACTGCGGCCGTACTGGTCAGGCGGAACAGTATATTCGATGTCAGCGAGGCCGATTGGGACATCCAGCACGACGTGAATCTCAAGGCTTCGTTCTTTCTCGCTCAAGCAGTCGCCCGAACGATGGTCCAGAGCGGGAAGGGCGGCCGCATCATCAACTTTACGTCGCAAGGGTGGCAGAGCGGCGGCTTCGGCGGTTCAGTCGCCTATGCCGCGACCAAGGGCGGCATAGTGTCGATGACGCGCGGCCTGGCGCGCTCGCTCGCCAAAGATAAGATCACGGTGAACGCCGTCTCGCCGGGCGCGGCGGATACGGCGATGATGCGGAGCGGGATGAGCGACGCCGCGCTCGAGGCGACAGTCGCGCAGATTCCGCTTGGTTATATGGCGCATCCCTCGCAACTCGTCGGCGCGGTGCTTTTCCTCGCCTCCGATCATGCCGACTACATTACCGGCGCGACTTTAAACGTCAGCGGCGGCTGGCTGATGTACTGAGCTAGGATTATATGTGTCAATGACAAACCTGTCCGGAAAGGTCGCGGCCGTCACTGGCGCCGCACGTGGCATAGGCGATGGCGTCGCCGCCCGTCTCGTCGCGGATGGCGCGCGCGTCTTCGCACTGGATAAGATCGCTCCAGAGCAGCTTCGCGACGGCGTGACCTTCCTCGAAACCGACATCACCGACGAGGAAAGCGTGGCCGCGGCGTTCCGCGCCATCGACTCTCAAGCCGGCCAGATCGACATTCTGGTGAACAATGCAGGCATCCAGCGAGTCGGTCTTGTCGGAAAGATATCTTTCGCGGATTTTTCGAGCGTCGTCGCGACGCACCTCAACGGGTTTTTCCTTTGTGCGTCGCAGGCCGTGCCGCGCATGGTGAAAAGCGGAAAGGGCGGCGCGATCGTCTCGATTGCTTCGACCGCCGCCTTTGTCGGCCTGCCGGGGCGTGGGGCCTATTGTGCGGCGAAAGCAGGCATACTCGGTCTGACGCGCGCGCTTGCGCTCGAAGTGGCGAACGCCAAGATCCGCGTCAACGCCGTAGCGCCCGGTTTCACGCGGACTAAGCTGATCGAGCAGGGGCTCGCCGACGGGTCGCTGCGTGAGGATTGGATGGTCGCACGGGTTCCAATGAAACGGCTCGCGCAGGTCGATGAGATCGTCAGCGCCGTACGTTTCCTCTCCGGCGATGAGAGTTCGTATATGACGGGTCAATCGATCGTGGTCGATGGCGGCTGGATCGTTCAGGGCATTCCCGAAGCGCCCGATTGGCTGCAGACGTCCAACTGATCATTCCAGGTAACAGCCGGAGCAAAGGGAATGTTGACGACGCTCAAAATGCCAAAGGTCGGGGACGCAGTTGATGAGGTCGTGATCAACGAGATCATGGTCCAGCGCGGCGCAACGGTCGGCAAGGGCGATGTCCTGTTCGTTGTCGAAACGGATAAGGCGAAGGTCGAAGTTCCAGCGCCTGCCGCCGGCGTCATATCGGACGTGCTGATTGCAGTTGGCGACGAGGTGAAGACGGGCGCTCCAACCATCGTGCTCGACGTCAAGTAGCTTGGGCGCCGCCGACGAGGGAATTGGGTAGGGAGGTCAAATGGCGAAGATTTGGACAAGACAGGCAGTGTTGAGGGCGCTCGACGACGCCATGACCGACGATCCTACCGTCATCTTTATGGGCGAGGATGTCGCTGCCGCCGGCGGCCCTTTCAAGGTCACCGAGGGACTTCTCGCCAAACACGGAGCCGAGCGCGTTATCGACACGCCGATTTCGGAAATGGCGTTCATGGGCGCCGCGGTTGGCGCGGCTGTCTGTGGTCTTAAGCCGGTCGTCGAAATCATGTTCATCGAATTCCTCGGCGTGGCGCTCGACCAGCTCACCACTCAGGCGGCGACAATGCGCTATCTCTCGCGCGGACGGTTGACGACGCCGCTTGTCGTGCGCGCTTCTGCGGGGGCCGGCCAGGGGTTCGGCTGCCAGCATTCGCAAATGCTTGATCATTGGGTGCGGGGAACGCCTGGCCTCAAACTCGTGGTGACGAGCAATGCGCGTACGACATACGGGCTCCTGCGTTCGGCGATCGAGGATCCCGACCCCGTCGTCGTACTCGAGCCGCGCATCCTTTATTCCGAGCGCGAGGAATACGAGTTCGATCCGTCATACCGGATACCGCTCGGAAAGGCTGAGATTGTCGCGCAGGGAAGCGATGCGACGCTGGTGACCTGCGGCGCCATGACCCGCGTAGCGCTCGAGGCCGCCGCCAACAGCGACGCCAAAATCGAGGTCGTCGACCTTCTCACCATCTGGCCGTGGGATCGCAAAGCCGTTTTGGAATCGGTTGAGCGCACTGGCAGTTTGGTGACGCTGGAAGAGGCGACCGCCAGCGCCGGCTGGGGCGCCGACGTCGTCGCGACAGTCGCCACGGAAGCGTTCGGCAAATTGAAGGCGCCGCCGCATCGTATCACGCTTCCTGACGCGCCTGTTCCTTACAATGGTGGGCTCGAGGCCCGCTATCTGCCAAGCCCAGCCTATGTGACCGAGCAGGTCGCGGCGCTTGTTTCGACCAACAAGTCGCCGGCGCCCTGGTGGAGGAGCGCAGCATGACCATCTCCAATTCCAATTCGCCACTCGCGCGCCGCGAAGCGCTGAAGAACCGACGAGATCAGCTTCAAAGGATGGTCGAAATCCGTGGCGTCGAGAATCGTATTCAGAAGCTGTTCGCCGAAGGACATGTGCGTGGCAGCACGCATCTGGCGAATGGCCAGGAGGCGGTTTCGGTCGGCATAGCGCGAACAATCGATCCCGACGATGTCGTGACTTGCACCTACCGCGGCCACGGCCATGCATTGGCGCTCGGCGTGACAGCCGCTGGCGTGATTGGCGAGATTTGCGGCCGCACGATCGGCTGCGCCGGCGGCCTCGGCGGCTCGATGCATCTTGTCGAGCCGAGCATCGGCCTTCTGCCAACCGCCGCGATCATCGGCGCCGGTCTGCCGATCGCTTGCGGCGCTGCAATGGCGGCGCGAGCGCGCAAGAACGGCCGCGTCGCGGTCGCGATCTTCGGCGATGGATCCGCAAATATCGGCGCTTTCCATGAGGCGCTGAATTTTGCCGCGATTAATAAACTGCCGGTCGTCTTCGTCTGCGAGAATAATCTCTATGGCGAATACACGCGTATCCAGCTCTCGACGCCGGTTGAGGACATCGCCCTGCGCGCGGGAAGCTACAACATGCCAGGCGTGATCGTGGATGGTCAGGATGTCGACAAGGTCGCCGAAGCTATGGCGGAAGCGGTTCAACGCGCGCGACGCGGCGAAGGTCCTTCGCTCGTCGAAATGAAGACGTACCGTTACTCCGGTCATTCGCGCTCAGATCCGGCGACCTATCGGCCGGCGGGTGAACTCGACACGTGGCTGAAACGCGATCCCATTAACATCTTTGCCGATCGTCTTATCGCTGAGAACGTACTTTCTCCTGGCGGCCTCGAGCAAATCCAAAGCGAGACGAGTGAGGCTATCGAGCAGGTCGTCGCTGAAGTGCTCGACTCGCCTCCGCCGGACGTCCGGGAGATTTTTGCCCATGTCAACGGCGATTCTCCTGGAGGCGATCAGCGGTGGAACTTTTGGGCGCGCTAAGTTGAACAACGATTAGGGCGGCGAGGCCGGGGGTCTCGTCAACCGTTTGGTTCATCATCGTCGATGAGGGTCTTAATGCGTGTCGCAGTCGTCGGGTGCGGTTTCTTCGCGCAAAATCACTTGAACGGCTGGCGCGATCTCGCTGCCGAAGGCGTCGAACTCGTCGCGGTTTGCGACATTGATAAGAAGAAAGCGGAGGAGGCCGCCAAGACATTTGGCGTTCCGCATTTCTACGCAGACGCTGGGACGATGCTCGACAAGGAGCAGCTCGACTTCATCGATATCGTCACGCAGATGGACACTCATCTCGAGATGGTAAAGCTCGCCTCCGCCAAGGGCGTGGATATTATCCTGCAGAAGCCAATTGCGCCGGAATGGCCTGCGGCGTGCGAAGTTGTCGAGACAGCGCGCAAGGCTGGCGTACGGCTCGCGATTCATGAAAACTTCCGATACCAGTCGCCGATGCGAAAGCTTAAGGGGGTCTTGGACAGCGGCGCGATCGGAACACCGACCTGGGCGCGCATCGCTTTCCGTACTGGCTACGACATCTATGCGGTACAGCCCTATCTCCACCAGGCGAAGCGCTTCGCCATCCTCGATGTCGGCATTCACACGCTCGATCTCGCGCGCTTCTTTCTCGGCGATGTCGAACGGGTTTCATGCGAAACGCAACGCCGCAATCCTGAGAATGTCGGCGAGGACACGGCGACAATTCTGCTGAAGCATCGCTCGGGCGCGGTCAGCGTTGTCGAAGTTACGATGGAGGCGCGGATCGACCCCGATCCTTTCCCGGAAACGCTGGTCACGATTGAAGGGGATCGCGGCTCGGCTTCGGTCGGACCGGGCCTCGCCGCGCGCGTCACTTCCGGCGGTCAAACCCGCGAACTGGACTTCGGTTCTCCCTTGCTGAGTTGGACGTCGCAGCCCTGGCATACGGTGCAGGAAAGCGTACTCAGAACGGAAGAGGCGATCATTCAAACCTGGCGGGCGGGAAGAGATCCGGAATCGACCGGGGACGACAATTTGAAGACCTATGCGCTCGTCGAAGCCGCTTATGAGGCGGCGCGGGAGGGGCGGGCAATTGCCCCAGCGGTCAGCTAACATGCGGTATGCAACCGATCGCGATTGTTGAAACGATTTTATCTCTCGGCAGGGTATATTATTCCGAAGGAATAATAGGCAACGCTGCTTTGCTTGACGCAGTAGTATCGTCACCGGCTTCGAAGTCTCGATGTTGCGGCGTATTCATTGACAGGCGCTCGATTGAAACGTTACCATTCCGGAATCGGCTCACGGCGCGGCAAGTGAACGAGGGGTCAAACGCCTCCTCCGCGCGATCGATCCATTAGCGAGGGAGGAAGCTGTGCTGAAATCATACCGACGTCACCTGCTTGCGTGGAGCGCCGCGGCGCTCACGCTCGGCAGTCTTCAGTTGAAAGCCTCAGCGGAGGATCTCACGATCGGCTTTGTCACCCATGCGCAAGGCAATCCTTTCGTGGAGCAGATCGTTGATGGCGCCAAGGCCGCCGCTGCGGACCTTGGCGTGACCCTCAAAGTGCAGGAATCACCAGGTGGCTCGCCTGAGGGTCAACTGAAGCTCGCGCAGGGGTTGGCGAACGCCGGCGCCGCCGGCGTCGCCTCTTCGATGCCTGGCGATGCAATGGCCAAGGGTATGAACGACATCGTCTCGAGCGGCGTGCCCGTCGTCCAATTCAATATGCTCGCGAAAGCCGTCCAAGGTCCTTACGTCGGCGAGCGATCGACACAGAGCGGACGTACGCTCGGAAAAATGATCGTGGACAAGCTCGGCGGCGCGTCGGCGAAGGGCAAGGTGGTCATCGGCAATTGTTTCCCTGGTTTCCCGGTGTTGGAGAACCGCGCCAAGGGCGTCGAGGAGTCGCTCAAAGCGGCGTCAGGGCTCAATGTGCTCGGTCCGTTCGACGTCAAGGTCAGCGCAGTCGACAATTACAATCATTGGGAGCAGCTCTATGCTGCAAATCCAGACGTGGTCGCGATGATCGGGCTTTGTGCGCCGGACATAGCAAGCCTGGGCAAGTTGAATGCGGCCAATGGCGACAAGTTCGTGGCCGGCGGCTACGATCTAACCGCTGAAAATCTCGCCGCGATCAAGGATGGGCACGCCTATGTGTCGCTCGGACAAAGCCCCTTTGTGCAGGGGTATTTGCCAATCGTGCTCCTCGTTGATTCGATCCGCAGTAAAAAACCGGCGCCCGTCGGCTTCTACGACGCGGGAACCCAAGTCGTGACGGCGAATAGTGTGAACATGGGCCCTGGCCTGCCTAGCGTAACCTTCGATCAGTTGCAGAAGCTCGCTGCGGATCCGAAGGCCACGGCCGAGTTCTACAAGCCATGGACAAAGACGGTGCTCGGCGACGCGGGGCCGAGCGGCATGCAGCCGATCGAAGCTGAGTCGCAATGAGGCGCTCGAATTGAGCGCAACTCCGGGCAGGTCTGACGACGGCGATGTCGGGGTGTCCCTGACAGCGCCGATCGTTTCAGTCCGCGATCTGGTGAAAAGGTACGGCGGGGTGACGGCCCTCGATGGCCTCAGCCTTGAGGTGACGCCGGGCGTGATTCACGCTGTCGTCGGCGAGAACGGCGCGGGTAAGTCGACGCTCATGAAAGTCTTGGCCGGCGTCGTCAAGCCAGACGCCGGTCAAATCCTGCTCGAAGGACGAGAGGTCGTGATGGACTCGCCAGCCGTGGCGCGCCGGCGCGGCGTCGGCATCGTCTATCAAGAACTCTCCCTGTTCCCGCAGCGCTCGGTATTGGCCAATCTCTTTGTCAATCGCGAGCCGTTGCGGCGCGGATTGGTCTCGACTGAGGCGATGAGGGAAATGAGCCGCGATATTCTGGACCGGCTCGGCTTAAATGTGGACGTTGATGCGCCCGTCGGCAGGCTCACGATCGGAGAGCAGCAGCTCGTGGAGCTTGCGCGTGTGCTTCTCGAAGGGCCGCGATTGCTCATCCTCGACGAACCTAATTCGGCGCTCAACGAGCGTGAGACCGAACGTCTATTCGCCATTCTGAAGCAGTTGCGCGCCGACGGCGCCACCATGCTCTATGTTTCGCACCGCTTGGAGGAAGTGTTCGCCATCAGCGATCGGGTGACTATCGCTCGCAACGGGAAGGACGTCGCGACCCGCAATCGCGAGGGGCTCACCATTCCCGAGGTCATCGACGCGATGATCGGTGCGCATCAAGAGGATTTATTTCCTCCACCCCTGACGCCGCGCGGCGTTGGGGCGCCAGAGCAGCTCAGCATCGAAGGCGTTTGCGGTGGCGAACTCGCCGATATTCGCTTCACGGCTCGCGCGGGCGAAGTGGTGGGTCTGGCTGGCCTCGAAGGCGCCGGCGTGTCGGCGCTTCTCGGCATTCTGTTCGGCGTCCGTAAGGCGCGATCCGGGGTGGCGGCGTACCCGGACGGGGGCGGACTCCCACGAAGCGCTACAGAAGCCGCGCGCCGTGGCGTGTGCCTGGTGCCTGCGGACCGCAGGCGCAATGGCCTCATGCTGGACCAGAGTATCTTGTTCAATATTAGCCAGGTTGTCGTCGGCGCGCTCAGAGACAAATCCCCTCTCTTCAGCCCAAAAGAAGCACGGATGCGGGCGGAACGTCAGATCGAGCGCTTGCAGATCAAGACGCGTTCGCCGGACGCCGTCGTCAATCATTTATCTGGCGGCAACCAGCAGAAGGTTGTCATCGGCAAATGGCTGGAGATCGCGCCGCGGGTGATCCTGCTCGACGATCCGACGCGCGGGGTCGATATTGGCGCCAAGCGGGAAATCTACGAACTGATCCGTCAGATGTCGGCCGACGGACGCATTGTCCTCTTCAGCTCGACGGAGTTGCCGGAGCTAATCGGGCTCTGCGACCGGATCTTGGTCCTTTATCGGGGCCGGCTCGTTGGAGAAGTGGCGGGGGGAAGCGTCGACAATCGTACTCTCTTGCATTTGATCAATACCGGCGAGCGGCCGGCCCAGACGGCAGAGACTCTCCAATGACAGGGGTCGGTCAAGTCGGGCATGAACCGGCAGCAGCAAAAGTCTACCGGCCTACGCGAGCGCGATGGCGGCTGCCAGAAGAAACCGGCGTTCTCGTCGCGCTGATCGTCATGATCGCGATCATCGGTCTCGCCAAGCCGCGCTTTCTCAACCCGATCAATCTTTTCACGGTGCTCGGTAATACGACGTTTCAAGGCATGCTGTCGCTCGGCATGGTCTATCTGCTGGCGATCCGCGAGATTGATCTTTCAGTAGGGTGGATGTTCAATTTCTCTGCGGTCGTTGCGGCGCTGCTGATGGTCGCTGGGCTCAATCCTTGGCTGGCTATGTTAGCCGGCGTCGCCTTCGGCGCGCTGCTGGGCTTAATCAATGGCCTGCTCGCGATCACGCTCAGGTTGCCGTCCATCATCGTGACGCTTGGCACGTTCTCCATGTTCGAAGGTCTGTCGCTCGTAAGTAATAATGGGCGGGCCATCAATCCGCCGGACCCGACCACATCTTATTTCACCTTGATCTCCGCGAAGATTTTCGGCGTCGTGCCGGTCGTCGCGATCGTCTTCGCTGCACTAACGATCGTGCTTCATTTCGTCCTCCATCGCACGCGCTTTGGCTATCGCGTTCAAGCGGTGGGCAGCAATCCTGACGCGGCCCTTCTCGCCGGCATACCCAATGCGATGGTTCGGTTGCAGACGTTGGTTCTGATGGGGGTGATCGCCGGTCTGTCGGGTTCTCTCTATGTCGGCTTTCGCGGCGCGATCGATCCTCAAGAAGGTTCCGATTTTGTACTGACCGTCATCGCCGCGGTCATCATCGGAGGAACGCCGCTTTCCGGGGGTTACGGCACGGTGTTCGGCGCCATGATCGGAATGTTGATCATCCAAGTGATCGCCAGCGGCATCATCTTTTTCGGTATCGACGCGACCTGGAGCACCTTTGTGACCGGCGCAGTGATCATCGTCGCCGTGGTGCTTGATCAGATCGTCAGATATCATCGTCAGCGGCGAGCGAACGCACAACGCTTCAGCGAAGGCTGAGGAGCGGCTGCGCCGCAGGAACGCTGGGACACGAACGAGCGCTATCATGACGCTTGACCGGGAATACGCGTCGGTTCCGGGCTCGGACGGCCTCGGCAATGCGCCGATTCTTGAGATACGAGGCGTCACGAAGCGTTTCGATGCAACGCAAGCTCTCGATGGCGTCGCTCTCGCTTTATATTCGGGCGAAATTCACGCTCTGCTTGGCGAGAACGGCGCCGGCAAGTCGACGCTGATCAAGATCATAACCGGCGTTCATCAGCCGGACCGCGGACAAATTCTGCTGGCCGGCCGACCGGTCTTGATCCGAAGCGCCGCCGAAGCGCAGCGCTTAGGCGTGGCTGCGATTTATCAGGAGCCATTGCTGTTCCCTGACCTCAATGTTGCTGAGAACATCTTCATAAGCCACCAGGATCGCGGAGCGATTGTGGGCTGGCGGCGAATGTTTCAAGAGGCCGAAGCGATTTTGGCCGAGCTCGGCGTCGCGCTCGATGTGCGAAGCCCGGCGCGCGGCCTGACGCTCGCCGCGCAGCAATCGGTCGAGATCGCCAAAGCGATTTCGATGAACGTCCGCGTCTTGATCATGGACGAGCCAACCGCCTCGCTTTCCGCGCACGAGGTTCGCGAGTTATTCAAACTTGTGAGAGATTTGAAGCGCCAAGGCGTCGCCATCCTTTTTGTGAGCCACCGGATGGAGGAGGTCTTCGACATCGCCGATAAGATCACGGTTTTCCGTGACGGGCGGTTAATCTCGACGCGGCGTCGCGACGAGTCGACGCCGCAGAGCGCCATTGCGGATATGGTCGGCCGCGAAATTGATATGTTGAAGGCGCG
>JASLHV010000190.1 GCA_030153205.1 Roseiarcus sp.
GGGCGCCGACATCGCCGTCCATCATCTCCTGGCTGAAGCTGAGACCGGCAAGCACTTCGCGGGCCCGCCCTTCGAGCGCGTAACCGTCCAAATCTTCGAAGCGCGCCTGCACCTCGCCGTAGCGCTCGATCAGCGTCTCCATCTCATCCGCGCGGTTCGGATCAGCAAGCGCGGCTTCGAGCTCCTTCAACTCCGCGGCGACGGCGCTGACAGGGCCGGCGCCGTTCATCACTTCGGCGACAGCGCTATGGCCCGACATTTCGCCGACGTCTTGACTGAAATAGCCGATGACGACGCCGCGGTCCGCGGAGATCTGCCCTTCGTCGGGCTGCTCTTCGCCAGTGATCATCCGGAACAGCGTCGTCTTGCCCGCGCCGTTCGGACCGACGAGGCCGATCCTCTCTCCTTTCTGAAGAGAGGCCGACGCTTCAATGAAGAGAATGTGCCTGCCGTTCTGTTTGCTGATTTTATCAAGACGTATCATGGATCCAACTAAAACGAGGAAATTCGCCATGCCCCATACGGCATGGTGCGTTCCAGAGGAAGCGGATTAGTGGGGCGCCAAAAAAATTGCCGCGCCTGCGGGACCGAAATTGAAGACATCGCTGCCGAGTCGCAAGGCTCGTCGCCGTCGCGCACAAGCTTCTGACGAGGAGCCGAAGTGGATATGGATGGAAGAGCGAAAGAACCCAGCTCGCCGTGCGGGGCCTAAAATTTAAGCGAAATTCCGCGAAAGAAGACGTCGATCAGCATCACCCTACGCGCGCCAAGCAATGCGCTTGACCTCTCCCATGGACAGCCCTCTCTTTTCGATCACGCTGTCGGGCGCTTTTCCAATGACCATGAATTCCGACCATTCCGGGAATTTTTTCTGAGCGGCGGATACCGCCTCCTCCGGCGAGTCGAAGACCGCAATGCTAATCGCGAATGAAAATTGGAGCGGCGCACTTTTTCGCTCCGTGCGCGCTCGAACAATATACGCGCTCATCGGCCTATCCGCTCTGGTCAGCGCCAATCCGTACCTCGACTCAACTGCCGCTGCGCTTTCATAACAAATGATCAATGTCAGAACTGACAGAACCCTTCAAAGTTCCGTCGAAAGGGCCGCAATCGCGAAGGAATGAAGTTTCGGCAAACGAAGAAAACTGCTGCGGCTCGGTCAAGCTGCACAATCGCGCCCCATTTTCGACGCAATGGAACCGCTCGCCGGAGGTCGCGTTACAGGAACGGCGACAATAAACAATAACTTCGGAGGGGCGCTGTTGAGACGAAAGTCGGCAGCATTATTTGTAACGGTCGGCGTCGCAATATTGCTCGCTTCGCCGCCGTGTCAGGCCGCTGCGGAAGCAGTTGCGGCGCCCTCGGAAGAACGCTTTCTTGCGGCGATTGTAACGATCCTTATCGTCGCGCGCCTCTTGGGCGAGGCGATGCAGCGACTGGGGCAACCCGCCGTCATCGGCCACCTGATCGCAGGCATATTACTTGGGCCCTCCTTCTTTGGCCTGATTTGGCCCGAAGCGCAGCACGCGCTGTTACCAACTGACCCCGCGCAGAAGGCCATGCTCAACGGCCTCGCGCAATTTGGCGTCCTGCTCCTTTTGCTGCTGACCGGCATGGACACCGATGTCGCGCTGATCCGCAGAATTGGCCGCCCGGCACTCGCGATCTCCGCCACAGGCATCGCCGTGCCTTTCATCAGCGGCGTCGCCATCGCGCTGCTCTTGCCCGAGGCGCTTCTTCCTCACCCCGAGAAACGATTCGTCACGGCGCTGTTTCTAGGCGTGGCGCTGTCGATTTCATCGATCAAAATTGTCGCGATGGTCGTACATGAAATGAATTTCATGCGCCGCGACCTCGGCCAAATGATTGTCGCGTCCTCGATCATTGAAGATTCGATCGGTTGGATCATCATCGCGATTGTCTTTGGCGTTTCGAGCGCCGGATCGGTTCAGATCGGCAGCCTCCTTGGCAGTGTGGCCGGGGTCGGCCTATTTCTGGCTCTCAGTATGACGATCGGTCGCCGGCTCGTGGCGTTCACCATTCGCTTCGTCAACGACAATTTCGTCAGTGAGCTTCCTGTCATTACTTTGATTTTGGTGATCATGGGATTGATGGCGCTGGCGACCGCCGGTCTTGGCGTTCAGACCGTGCTTGGCGCTTTCGTCGCCGGATTGCTGGTTGGCGAGTCTCCAATCCTGACGAAACAGATCGACAGCCAGTTGCGCGGCATGATCACGTCTTTCTTCGCCCCTATCTTTTTTGCGCTCGCGGGATTGAGCGCTGACCTTACCACGTTGAGATCGCCGACACTGGCGATAGCGACCCTCGCACTCATTTTGGCTGCGAGCATTGGCAAATTCGCCGGCGCGTTCATCGGCGGCGCTATCGGCCAACTATCCCGAAGAGAATCTCTGGCGCTCGCTATCGGCATGAACGCGCGCGGCTCGACGGAAGTCATCGTCGCCAGCATCGGCCTATCCATTGGCGCTTTGAGCCGCGATCTTTACACGATGATCGTCGTCATGGCCGTCCTGACCACTTGCGCTATGCCTCCGAGTTTGCGCTGGGCTTTAACACGCGTCCCTCTGCGGGCTGGTGAGAAAGAAAGACTCGAACGCGAGGCTTTCGAGGCCAAGGGTTTCGTCGCCAATATGGAGAGGCTGCTCCTCGCGGTGAGCGACAGTTCGAACGGCCGCTTCGCCTCGCGCCTGGCTGGCCTTCTCGCGGGACCGCGGGGTCTCCCGATCACCATGCTGCGCGTCGAGACGGATCTCATCGGTCCGATCGAGCCGAAAATGATAAGCAACGGGGACGATGATGAAATGGCGGCGACAATAAAATCAAGCGCGCAAGACGCGCGTCGGCAGGCAAAAGGCGATAGAAACGCGCCCCTGGTGGCGATTAAGTCGCGCAACGAATCGGAGGTTCCAGAGAAAGCCGTCTCACGCGAGGCGCCCAAGGGGTACGATCTTCTCATTACCGGCCTTGACCCGGCGAAAGCGCCGGAAGGGGGGTTCAATCCCCAAATCGCCCGCGCCGCTCGTGCTTACAGCGGACCTTCGGCTGTTGTCGTTGCGCGCGGCGTCCACGACGATGACGCCATTTCCGGGCGCCTGAAAATCCTCTCGCTAGCGACGGGAACGGCGATTTCAAGGCACGCCGTCGAAGTGAGCATCGAACTCGCGCGCGCCTCTCATGCGGAAGTGACGATCCTCTACGTCGCGCCGTCAGGATCCGCGTCCGACGCCTCATCGCAGAAACGGCAACGGCTCCTGGCGAAACGTCACGAGGAAGCAGTCTTGCGAGAGATTGTGGAGATCGCTGACCGCTACGATGTGCGACTCCGCACAAGGATCAAAATGTCCGCCCATCCAGCGACGGCTATTTTGAATGAGGCCGAGCGAGGGCGCGACACGCTGATTGTGATGGGCGTGTCTACGCGGCCGAGCGATGCCCTGCTCTTTGGCTCAACCGCCGACCAGCTTCTGGAGACCTCTCGCCGATCGCTCCTTTTCGTGGCGAGCTAAACCCTAGTCCTGGCCGCGCCGTTTCCGGGTCGCCGCAGCCTTCTTGGCCGAGGCCGATCGTTGAGCGGCCGGCCGCGATGCTGAGGCTGCGCCGCCGATGCGTCCGCCACGGTGAGCCGCCGGATGGCTGGAGCTCTTACCCCGTCCCGAACCCGATTTCTTGCCGCCTTTGTCGTCTTTATTCACGGTCGCCCAAGCGCGACGCTCGGCTTCGCCTTCGGCGGTGCCGCGTTCTTCGTAGCTCTCTGCAATATGCTCCGCTTTTCGTTGCTGTTTACCGGTATATTTCGATTTGTCGCCGCGCGGCATAGACGCCTCCCAACAAGGTAACTTCGCGAGCCAGCCGCCACGGCGTAACCCACGCGAAGATTATCCTTTAGGAACATTCGCGAAGGCGGGATGTTTCACGACGGTAGGCCGCGGCAGCGTTTTCTTTGTCTCGATCCACGACGCAACAGGTAAGCTCAACATGCCGGCAGATCCGAAACAACCCGTCCCCCGGCCGACGCCGGACGTCGTGCCAAATCCTGCCCATCCGCCGACGCCTCAAGAGACGCCGAAGCCGGACATTCCGAACGGCATTCCCCAGCCTGGGCCGGACGTCGTGCCAGCCCCAGAGCCGCAGGAGATTCCAACCACCTTGCCGCCAGAGATCCCAACGCCGCCCGCAGTCGCGTAGAGGCCTTCAGGGACGCAATATGTCGTGAATTTGCTTTCCGAAAGCTTCCGACGTGAAGGGTTTCGCAATGAGCGGCGTTTTATCTTCGAGGAATGACGACCGCTGCGCCGCCTTCTCGGCATATCCCGTCATTAATAGTATTTTCAGGTCCCGCCGAATCTCCCTTGCGGTACGGGCGAGCTGGACGCCATCCACACCCGGCAGTCCAATATCGGTAATCATCATATCGATGATTTTTTCGGATCGTAGCACTTCCATGGCGCTAACAGCGTCGAACGCTTCAATCGTCTGATATCCGTATTCGGCAAGCAACTCGCCGACGAGGAGACGGACCGCCGGCTCGTCTTCGACGACAAGTATTGTTTCTCCTTTTCCAGACGGCGTAGCGTCGATGTGTCTGCTGGAGTCCGCCGCCGCCGTTGTCTCGCCGCGCGGAAAATAAAGCTGGATCGTTGTCCCCTGCCCGACTTCACTTCGGATGCGAATATAGCCGTCCGACTGCGTAACGAATCCGTAGATCATCGAAAGCCCAAGGCCGGTCCCCTGGCCGATGGGCTTTGTCGTGAAGAATGGATCGAAGGCTCTCGCCTGTACCTCGGGCGTCATCCCAACGCCGGTGTCGGTGACTGTGACCGCGACGAACTCTCCTGTAATCGTGCTTCGTTCCTGTGAATCGCTTTCCACCAAGTTTGCATTGCTCGTCGTCAGCGCCAGTTCGCCGCCGCGCGGCATGGCGTCCCGCGCATTGATCGCGAGATTGAGAATGGCACTTTCGAGTTGATTGGGATCGACGAAGGCCTGCCAAAGGTCTTCAGCGAAAACGGTCTTCAAAACGATTTGTTCACCAAGGGTGCGGTGGAGAAGATCTTCGACCGATAAAATGAGTTTATTGACGTCCGTGGTTTTTGGATCCAGAGGTTGGCGACGGGCGAAGGCCAAAAGACGGTGTGTCAGCGCCGCCGCGCGCGTCGCTGAATTCGACGCGGCGTCCATAAACCGGTCGAGTTCATCAAGTCGCCCAGCGGCAATCCGACGACGGATGAGATCAATGGCGCTGATGATTCCCGTAAGCAGATTATTAAAATCATGCGCGATGCCGCCAGTGAGCTGACCGACGGCCTCCATCTTCTGCGCATGCCGCAGCTTTTCCTCCGCGGCATGGAGCTCTCTGGTGCGTTCCTCTACGTTTCGTTCCAAAGTTTCATTGATCTGCGCGAGTTTTTGTTCGGCTTCTTTCCAGATAGTTATGTCATGGGCGACGCCGATGAAGCCGATATGCTCTCCTGTCGGCCCCCATCGCGGCTGCGATTCGGAACGCAGCCACCGCCATGCTCCGTCTTTACGTTGGTACTGCGCCTCGAGCACAAACGGTCGCCGCGATCCTTCTCCAACCCGTTGCTCGTGAAGAATGCGCGTCAAGTCGTCGGGATGAAGCGACTTGCGCCAGTCGTAGTTGAGGGATTCTTCGAAGGGTAGGCCGAGAAATTCCTGATAAGCGTAATTGACGAAGGCTCGCCGACCGTCAAGGCGGCTGACCCATATCGGAACGGGGGCACTATTTGCGATCGAGCGGAAACGTTCTTCGCTCTCGCTCAGCGCTTTCTCGACGAGCTTTCTGTCGGTTACGTCCTGCACGACAGCATAGAAGCCCGACACCTCTCCGCCCGCGTCCCGTTGCGGCGCGTGCAAGACTTGCGTGACAACGACGCCTGAGGAGCGAGGAAAATCGACTTCATAGGACAAGGTCTCGCCAGCAAGCGCCCGCTCGATGAAGGGCCGCCGCGCCTCGTGCATCGCGGCGCCCATTACCTCGTCGAGCGTCTTGCCGATAATTTCATTTAATGGTCGTTCAAACCACTCTCCGTACGCCTTGTTGACGAAGCGATAGCGTTGCTCCTTGTCGACATAAGAAATCAGAAGAGGCAGCGCGTCGGCGAGCGCCACCAATTGTTGCTCGCGTTCGACCGCATCCTGTTCGGCCTCCTTGCGCTCAGTAATATCCAAATGTGCGCCAACGAGTTTCTGCGCCACGCCCGAGGCGTCCCGCTCGATTTCAGCGACGGCTCTTATCCACCGGACCTTGCCGTCGCTCGGGCGAACGATCCGATATTCCGCCTGGTACGTCGTGTCGTCGCCGGCGACCGCGTTAAAAAAATTCTTCTCGACCCAAACGCGATCTTCAGGGTGAATTCGGTCGAGCCATTCGGTGTGATCTTCGATCGCCCTGCTCGGCGGCAAGCCATGCAGGCGCAGATATTCCGGCGATCGCCGGCCGCGAAAATCGCGGCGCAGGTCAACTTCCATACCGCCGATCCCGCCAATGCGCTGAACTCTGGCGAGTTCCGCCTCGCGCTCGCGTAAGGCTTCGATCGCTTGATGCCGAGCGGTCGCGTCGCGAAAGGAAACGCCTATGCCCTCGCCCAAGGGAAAAGCTCGGACTTCGTGGAAACGATCAGGCCTGAGCGTCGTATAGGCTTCAAATTCTTGCCTGACCCGTTCCGTCATAACCCGGCGATAGCGGCGTTCGAATTCGCTGCCGACGATCCCGGGCGAGACATCCCAGATGAGTCGGCCAAGAACGTCGCCGCGTTTCAGGCCAAAGAGATCCTCAGCGGCTCGGTTGAAGGCGACAAATCGCCAATCCGAACCAAGCGCGAAAAATCCCTCGCCGATCCCTTCCAGAATGGCGTCGACGGATAGGTTCAAACCGTCCGACGAAAAATCCGACAAATCATTAGCCCGTCAGGTATTGTGTTTTAGGCGTAGCATAAAACGATTTCGGGCTCTGGCATAATGCACGCAGAGGGCGAGTTTGTACGCCCTCAAGAGCGTTGCGGCGTCATGGCGAGCCTGCGCCGGGCGATGAAGAGATTTTTTTGTTGCGAAGTAACTCGGAAGTGTGGCGGCGACGGGAAAAGTCTCGCCAAGCCCTCATAAGACAATAAAAAGCTTCGTTGACAGATGGATCAAGCTGGACAGGGCTTAATGGCCCTGTTCCAGCATTTATTCAGGCTGGCTCTGGCGCGATCTCGCGCTGCAACCAAGATGCGGAGTCGACGCTGGCCGACTCCCGCATCTATAGGGCGCAAAAAGATGACGGTTGCTTAGACGGCGTCCTTAGCGGCCTTGACCGGACGCGCCTTGATGATCTTTCGGGCGGGCTTCGCCTTGAAGACGGTCGGCTCTTTCGTGAAAGGATTGATGCCCTTTCTGGCTTTGGTCGCGGGCTTCTTGATGACGACGAATTTCGCGAAGCCGGGCACAAGGAAAGCGCCGGTCTTCTTCAGCTCCTTGTAGCCAATGTCAGCAAGCGACTCGAGAACGTTCTTGACGTTCTTGCGAGACACTTCGTCAGAATGCTGATCGGCGATCTTCTGAATGAGTTCCGACTTGGTCATCAACTGGGCCATATGTTTTTTCTCCGTTCCGAATCATTTCACGACCTCTGGTAGCCTGAAGGCCGTCCGCGGACGAAGGCAAGCGGCAAAGCCCTATTTTTTTCGATGAAACACAGCCAAATCGGCAAAACAGCCGGGAAAATCGCGTCTCCGCGACCGCCAACTGAAAGATTCGGACCTCGGAAGACCGTTTTCCGACCGGCAAAGGTGAATAAATCGACGGCCAGTCCGATGCGATTCCTTGCCGAAGTTTGCTGGAGCGCGGCCGCGATTCGCCTTCGCCAGTAGGCTGACGCGGCGCGGGCGAGTGGCGCAGCCTACGGGGGAGCAACTGTCCGGAACGGGCCGTTCGTCAAGCCGACATCCAGGGAAGCTTATCCAAATCAACATTCCCGCCGCTGACGATGATCCCGACGCGTTTGCCTTGAAACAAGGCCTTATGCTTGATGACCGCGGCAAGCGGCACGGCGCTCGATGGCTCCACAACGATTTTCATACGCTGCCAAATCAGTCGCATCGCCTCGACGATCTCGTCTTCGCTCGCAAGCAATATGTCCGTGACGCGGGTCGATACGAAG
This sequence comes from Roseiarcus sp., assembly GCA_030153205.1. Taxonomy (GTDB): domain Bacteria; phylum Pseudomonadota; class Alphaproteobacteria; order Rhizobiales; family Beijerinckiaceae; genus Roseiarcus. Next base: position 8,183 of record JASLHV010000190.1, read on the forward strand.
CGCCAAGTCAGCTCCTTCAGCGGCACTTTGAGGCCGTCCGCGATCGTCTGCGGCGCATCGTCCGCAATGATGTGACGGGCTTTGAGCGATCGATAGGCGTCATCGGCCTGCTTCGGCTCGGCGGCGTAAATCTTCGTCCTCGGGGAGGTAGCAGCGATCGTCAGACAACACCCGGACGTCATGCCGCCACCCCCAATCGGCGGGACAATCATGTCGAGTTCGCCGACCTCCTCGATCATCTCCTTTGAACAAGTGGCTTGCCCCGCAATAACTCTCGGGTCGTTGTACGGATGTACGACCTCGGCGCCAGAGCGGCCGACGATTTCCGCAAGCGCCGTTTCACGCGCCGAAGTACTCGGCTCGCATTCGACGATTTTGCCGCCGTAGCTGCGCACGGCGGCTTTTTTCGCCTCAGGAGCCGTGCGCGGCATGACGATTGTCGCTGGAATGCCGCGCCTGTTGGCCGCGTAGGCCAACGCCTGACCATGATTTCCGGAGGAATGCGTCGCCACGCCCGACCGCGCTTTTTCGTCGTCCAACCCGAACACGGCGTTCGACGCGCCTCGTGCTTTGAAAGCTCCCGCCTTTTGGAAATTTTCACATTTGAAGAAAAGTCGGGCGCCGGTCAGTTCATCCATGAAGCGACTGGTCAGGATCGGCGTGCGATGGACATAGGGTTGAATACGCTGATGCGCCACGAGCACATCATCATATGTCGGAATTTGCATCGTCAGCCTCTTCGGAATTTTGGCTATGCGTTGCTTAGCGCGCTCCGCAACACGATGTCGGCGCCTTTCTCAGCGACCATGATCGTTGGCGCATTCGTATTGCCGGACGTCAATGATGGAAAGACGGAGGCGTCGATGACGCGCAATCCCTCGATCCCATGCACGCGTAGATTAGAATCGACGACGTCGTTTCTGGCGTCGGGCCCCATACGGCACGTCGCCACCGGATGGAAGACGCTGGAGCAGCGCTGCCGGATGTCGTCGATCAGTTCTTCGTCCGTCCGCAGACTGATCCCTGGCGTCATCTCGTCGACAATAATAGCGCCAAGCGCCTTGGTTGCGGACAATTTTCGCAAGAGACGCGCGCCTTCCAGCATCTCCTGAACGTCGTGTTCGGTCGACAAGGAATTCGGAACAATCCGCGGCGGCGCAAAAGGATCGGGCGATCGAATCTGGAGAACGCCTCGGCTGGTCGGCCGGCATGGCTGAGCGCCCAAAAGAAATCCCGGGAACGGATCTGGGCGAAGAAGAGCCCGTTTTCCGGGCGGCGTCTTTGTGTAACTCGTCGGGCAGAAATAGAGCTGAATATTCGGCCGCGGCAGATCGGGACGCGTCCGCACAAAGCCGCCCCCTTGATTGACGCTGATCGAAAGCGGTCCCCTTCGGGAGACGACGTATCGCGCGGCGATGCCGATTTGTCCCCAGGGCGAACCGAGTTGCTCATTGAGCGAAGGGAGACGGGAGCGATAGAGGTGATCGATACAGAGATGATCCTGCAAATTGCGCCCCACGGCGGGATTGTCGCTGACAACCGAGACGCCGCGGTCTTGCAAGATATCGGCGGGGCCAATGCCTGACAATTGAAGCAATTGCGGCGAATTGATCGCCCCCCCGGCAAGGATGACCTCGCGGCCAGCCATGGCCTTCTTCAAGACGCCGTCTTGGAAATACTCGACGCCGATCGCGCGCTTGCCTTCAAAAAGCACGCGCGTGACGTGCGCGCGTATCTCGACACGCAGACCGGCGTGCTTCATCGCAGGCCTTAAATAGGCGCGGGCGGCGGACATACGAAATCCGCCCTTGGTGGTGATTTGATAGAAGCCAACGCCCTCGAAATTCTCGCCGTTGAAGTCGACACTGCGCGGGAGCCCGATCTCTCGGCAAGCTCGCAGATAATATCCGCAAAGCGGATGACACTCCTTCGAGACATCCTCGACATGCAGAGGGCCGCCGGCGCCGCGCCATTCATCGGCGCCGCCGGCGAAATCTTCCGATTTGCGAAAGTAGGGAAGGACGTCGCGCCATCCCCATCCCGAGGCGCCGTGATCGCGCCAGTCTTCGAAATCGCTCGCTTGGCCGCGAATATGAACCATCGCATTGATCGAGCTCGACCCGCCAAGCACTTTTCCGCGGGGCCAATAGCCCTGCCGGCCGGCAAGCGCCTCCTCCGGCTCCGTTCGATACATCCAATTCACACGGGGATCGTAGAAGGATTTGGCGTAGCCGATCGGCATCTGGATCCAGAGACGCCGATCGTTGCCGCCTGCCTCCAACAGGAGCGCAGTGTAAGCAGCAGTCTCCGTCAATCGCTTCGCCAGCACGCAGCCGGCCGATCCCGCGCCAACGATGATGAAGTCAAATCGCGTCATGGGGCGTCGAAACAGAAAGAGCGCCGGCTTGTGTCACGATAGTCCCGAGACGCGACCTTTCGCATCGACGGTCATACGCTCGGCCGCTGGTCGCCGAGGGAGGCCCGGCATGGTCATGACGTCTCCGCAAATAGCGACGACGAAGCCGGCTCCAGCCGACAAACGAACTTCGCGAACCGGAAGCACGAACCCCTCCGGCGCGCCACGCAATTCGGGATCGGCGGAAAAACTGTACGGAGTCTTGGCGATACAAATCGGCAAGTCGCCGAAGCCCATTTGCTCGAATTCCTCGAGGCGATTGGCGACCGCTTTTGGTATGGCGACATCGCTCGCGGCATAGATGTTTGTGGCGATCGTTTTGATTTTGTCCGCGAGCGGCGCGTCGAGACTGTAGAGCGGCCTGAACCGCGCCGCGCCAGCCTCGACGCCGCGGACAACGGCGCGCGCCAAATCCTCCGCGCCACGGCCGCCATGCGCCCAATGTTCGCAGACAATCGCTTCGGCTCCAATCGCACGGCACCCCTCGATGACAGCCGCAATTTCCGTATCGGTATCCGAGCCGAAACGGTTTAGCGCGATAATGCTCGGCAGTCCGAAACGCGCGATATTGCCGACATGGCGCTTGAGGTTTTCGAGCCCCTTGGCCACGGCGCTGGGATTTGGGAGGTTGAGATCGGCTTTCTCGACGCCGCCGTGAAATTTCAGTGCGCGTATGCTGGCGACGACCACCGCCAATTCAGGACGAAGGCCGGCCGATCGGCATTTGATATTGAAGAATTTCTCAGCGCCGAGGTCGGCGCCGAAACCCGCCTCCGTGACGACATAATCCGCCAGCTTCAGGCCAAGTTTCGTGGCGATCGCCGAATTGCAGCCATGTGCGATATTGGCGAAAGGACCGCCGTGTACGAAAGCAGGATTATTTTCGAGGGTCTGAACCAGATTCGGTTTCAACGCGTCTCGGAGCAGGGCGACGAGCGCGCCGCCGGCATTGAGCGCTTTCGCTCGCGCCGGACGACGATCGTATGTCGCGCCAACGACGATCGCTCCCAGCCGCGCCTCCAGATCCTCGTAAGAATTCGCAAGGCAGAGGATCGCCATAATTTCGGAGGCGACCGTAATGTCGAAGCCCGCCTCGCGCGGAAATCCATTCGAGACGCCGCCGAGCGACGTCACGATCGCGCGCAACGCTCTGTCGTTCATGTCGAGGCAACGCCGCCACGAGACCCGGCGCGGATCGAGCCCAAGCTCATTGCCCCAGTAGATATGATTGTCGATCAGCGCGGCGAGGAGATTGTTGGCGGAGCCGATGGCGTGGAAGTCGCCCGTGAAATGAAGATTGATCTCGTCCATCGGGACGACTTGCGCATAACCGCCGCCAGCGGCGCCGCCCTTCATGCCGAAACTCGGGCCGAGGCTTGGCTCGCGTAGGCAAATGAGCGCCTTCTTGCCGATGCGATTCAGCGCGTCGCCAAGGCCGACCGTCGTCGTGGTCTTGCCCTCCCCTGCGGGGGTGGGGCTAATGGCGGTCACCAGGATCAGCTTGCCGTCTGGGCGGCTCTCCAGAGCGTCCTGGACGAAGTCCATAGCGATCTTAGCCTTGGTCAGCCCGTAGGGCTCCAAGCTCGTGGGCGGGATGCTGAGGCGCTCCTGACCGATCTCGAGAATCGGACGAAGTTTGGCGGCGTTTGCGATTTCCCAGTCCGTGACGGGCTTGGGAGCGCCCGAGATCATTGCATCCATAAAGCTGTTCTTCAGGCTCGCTTGGCGTCGCCGACGGCTGGCGCGCCGGGCGGGGGACCGCTGATATTAGAGCATTCTTTCTCCCATCGGCGCCAGGACGAGCGCTTCGTCAACAGGCGAGAGATAGACCGGCGGCAACTAGCGATTGGCGTCGCGGACCTTCTGCAAGCGCTCGAAACGGAAAGGCGTGGGATCAACGATCGGCTGATCGCCTGTCGCCAGGTCAGCCACGAGCCGCCCCGACGCCGGCCCTATTCCAAAGCCATGACCGGAAAACCCGCTGGCCAGGAAAAAGCCAGGGAGCGACGCGATCGGCGAAATAACCGGCACGGCGTCCGGCGTGACGTCGATCAAGCCAGCCCAGCGAGCGGCGATCTTCATCTCTTTGAAGGCCGGAAAGCTCCTGACCAAATTCGCCTGCCCTTCCTCCAAGATCGAGGCGACCGGCGCGGGGTCGAGGACCCTCACGGCCTCGAAAGGGCTGGGCTCATCGAGGCGCCAGTGTCGGGGAACTCGCCAGTCCTCGATGAAACTACGGCCGACCCGCAGGCGCAATTCGCGCCATTGTTTGGCGAGCGAGGGAAGAAAATCGAAGAACAGCCGAAAGCTATCTGGCGTGATCGGCGTGACGTTCGCGCCTCGTTGCGCGATCGTGTAACCGCCGTCGAGGCGCTTGCGGAAAGCGAAGTTCGAGGCCCCGACGGCATATTCGGGAAGACCTTCGAGAGGCTCGGTCCGCATCACCGACCCCAACACTTTCAATTGCGGGAAATTGACGCCGACGCTCCCACAGAAGAGCCGAGACCAAGCGCCGCCGGCAAGCACGACCGCCTTGCAGGCGATCGGCCCCTTCTCAGTGACGACAGCGCTGACCGCGCCGCCCGAGGTTTCGAGACCGCGAACGGCGCAGGATGTCAAAATCGTTGCGCCGGCCCCGCGAGCGGCTTCGGCGATCGCGGGCGCGGCGAGCTGCGGCTCGGCCCGCCCGTCTGTCGGCGTGATCAGCGCGCCGGCCCAACGTCGGGTTGTGCCGGGAAGAATGTCGTCGACGTCCTTGGACGTCAGGAGGCGCGCGCTCAGTTGAAACGGTTGGGCGTGCGAAAGCCAGGCTTCGTGTTGCGCAAGGTCCTTTTCGGTCTCGCAGAGGTAAATTATTCCGCTGCGACGAAAGCCGGTCTCGGCGCCAGTGGCCTGGTTCATCTCGCCCCAGAGACGGAGGCTCTCAATCGCCAGTGGAATTTCCGTGGGATCGCGACCCATGGTCCGGCACCAGCCCCAATTGCGGCTCGATTGTTC